>CALGFI010000063.1 GCA_937881155.1 uncultured bacterium
TCCGGACGTGCTTCCAGCGTGACCGCGACCGGATCGTCCACTCCAAGGCGTTCCGTCGGCTGAAGCACAAAACGCAGGTGTTCCTCTCGCCCGAGGGCGATCACTACCGTGTCCGGCTGACGCACACGCTCGAGGTCAGCCAGATCGCGCGAACGGCAGCGCGCGCCCTTCGCCTGAACGAGGACCTCACCGAGGCGATTGCGCTCGCCCACGACCTGGGGCATACGCCGTTCGGGCACCTCGGCGAACAGGCGCTGACACCGTTCCTGGGCGGTCCCTTCCGCCACAACGAACAGAGCCTTCGCATCGTCGACCATCTCGAGAACGACGGCCGGGGTCTCAACCTCACGTGGGAAGTTCGCGACGGCATCGTCAATCACACCTGGTCGATGCCCGAGCCGTCGACGCTCGAGGCGCAGGTCGTCCGATTCGCCGACCGCATCGCCTACGTCAACCACGACGTCGACGACGCGATCCGCGCCGGCGTCCTCACCGAGGAAGACCTCCCGACCGACGTAGTGGAGGTCCTCGGCCGGTCCCACGCCGAGCGGGTCAACACGCTCGTCACGGACCTCGTCGACAACAGCGACGACCGCCCAGGGATCGGGCTCGGAGACCAGGCGTTCGGCGCGCTCGACGCGCTTCGCGACTTCATGTTTGAACGCGTCTATCTCCGCGACGACGCGCGGGCCGAACAAGAGAAGGCCATCGGGATCGTCACCGCGCTCTTCGACCACTACGTCGAGCACCCGAACGATGTTCCGGAGGAGTACCATCGCGCGCCGGGGGACCTTCCGACGCGCGTGGCCGACTACATCGCCGGCATGACCGATCGGTACGCCCTCAGGACGTACGAGCAGCTGTTCCTTCCCCACTCAGAGCTCCCGTGAAGCAGCACTAAGGGAAGGAAGGCGTGGCGGGCAGGATCCGGCACGAGGACATCGAGGCAGTTCGCGAGCGGACCGACATCGTCAAGCTCGTCTCGGGATACCTGACCCTCAAGAAGTCGGGTCACGACTCGTACAGCGGACTGTGCCCGTTCCACACGGAGAAGACGCCGTCGTTCTCCGTCTCACCGGCGAAGGGCGTCTTCTACTGCTTCGGGTGCGGTCAGGGGGGCGACGGGATCAAGTTCCTCCGCGAGGTCGAGCACCTCGAGTTCGCCGAGGCCGTCGAGCGTCTGGCGAAAGAAGCCGGCGTCACGCTTCGGTACGAGGGCGACTCGCCGGCCGAGCGCCGCGCGGCCTCGCGACGGCAGGCGCTGCACCGCGCCAACCAGGAAGCGGCCGAGCTCTACCACCGCATGCTGGCAGACGGGCGTGAAGGTGAGGACGCGCGGCGGTACTTGGCGGAACGCGGCATCGATCAGGAGACGGCCGCGACGTTCCTGATCGGGTACGCGCCCGGCTACTCCGACTTCTTGCTCCGCAGGCTGGCGAAGACGCTCTCGACCGAGATCCTCGTCGAGGCGGGACTCGTGCTCGGCGAAGGGGGAGACGTTCGAGATCGGTTCCGCGGCCGGATCACGTTCCCGGTGCACGACCTATCCGGCCGAGCCGTCGGGATCGGAGCACGGTCGATGCCCGGACGCGAAGAGGGACCGAAGTACCTGAACTCTCCGGAGACGCCGATCTACCGGAAGGGCGAGGTCCTGTACAACCTGCACCGCGCGAAGGGCGCCATCGCGCGGACCAGCGACATCCACGTCGTCGAGGGTTACACCGACGTGATCGCCATGGCCCAGGCCGGGATCGAGACCGCGGTGGCGACGTGTGGCACGGCGCTCGGCGAGGGGCACTTCCGCCTCGCGTCGCGGTTCGCCGAACGCATGGTGCTGGCGTTCGACTCCGACGAGGCCGGCGCGCGCGCCGCCGAGCGCGCGTTCCAGTTCCTCGAGTCGTACCCGGTCCGCGCCGTCGTGCTGATCCTGCCCGAGGGCAAGGACCCGGCGGACGTCGTTCGGACCGAGGGCGCGGAGGCGCTCCTTTCGATGACCAAGGAGGCAGTCCCGCTCGTCGAGTACATGCTCCGGCGCACCGTCGCGCGGCGCGACCTCTCCACTGTCGAGGGGCAGAGCGCGGCCGTCGCAGCTGCGCTCCCAATGCTCGAGCAGCTTCGCGACCCGATCCGCCAGAGCGAGTACGGGCACCTGCTCGCCGAGCTCGCCGGCGTGAGCGATTCATCGGTCTCGATCGCGCTCGACCGAAGACTCGGGGGGCGGCCCGTCGAGGTCCGTCAGGCCGTGAAGCGCGCATCCGCGCAGGAACGCGTCGAGCGGGAGATGCTCCGCCTGCTCGCGCGCGGTGGCGAGCCCGTCAGCGACATCGTGGACAGATTGGAGCCCGTTCATTTCCAGATGGCGCGCAACCGCGAGCTCTTCGCGTTGGTGCACGCGGCGGACGGCGACGTTCGTGGCTACGCCGCGCGTTCGGACAACGACAAGGCCGTGGCCGCGCTCTCCGCGCTCGCCGTCGAGCCGACCGAGAGCGAACCGACGCGTGGATACGCCGAAGACGTATGGGCGAGACTGCAGGAATTCGCGCTCAAACGACGCAGCACCGAGGTCAGATCGCAGCTGCAGAAGCTCAATCCGCAGTCCGATCCGCGATACGACGAGCTGTTCCAGCAACTGATCGCGCTCGACGGCGAGCTGCGCCGGCTCCGCGGCCGAGCCCATTCGATCGGTTGACGGTCGTGGGCACGCGGGTTATCGCCTCGTACACTCTCGGGATTCCACTCCCCCGTAAGGATTTGAGCGCGTGACCGAAGTGGCCCGCGATCTGGGCTTGGAAGAAGCGAAGGAAGCGATAGCCGCTCGAGGCCGGGAGCGCGGATTCGTCACATCTGACGACGTCCTCGAAGCGGTCCCGGTCGACGACTTCACGCCGGAACAGGTCGAGGAGTTCCTGACGCAGGTCGAGGAACACCTGCGCGGCGAGGGCATCGAAGTCATCGAGATCCCCGGCGACGACGTCGACGCGTCCGCACAGCGCCAGATCGACGTCGATCTGCTGAAGGCGCCGACGAACGATCCGGTCCGGATGTACCTGAAGGAGATCGGGAAGGTTCCGCTCCTCACGGCGGCGCAGGAGATCGACCTCGCGCGACGGATCGAGACGGGGGAGTTCGCCACCGAGCTCCGCCAGCTCGTCGACCAGGACGGCCGCGTCGACCAGAAGCGCCTTCGTCGCGTCGCCGAGTCGGTGGTAGCGATCCGCGAGCACCAGATCGACAAGTTCGGCAAGGTCGAGGGGATAGGTCGAGACAAGGTCTCCCGTTCGTACCGGCCGAAGACGCACGAAGAGCTGAACGACTTCCTTCGCCGGGTCGAGCGCGACGGTCAGCTCGCCAAGCGCAAGCTGATCGAGGCCAACCTCCGGCTCGTCGTGTCGATCGCCAAGCGATACGTGGGACGGGGGATGCTCTTCCTCGACCTGATCCAGGAGGGCAACCTCGGTCTGATCCGCGCCGTCGAGAAGTTCGACTACGCCAAGGGGTTCAAGTTCTCCACGTACGCCACGTGGTGGATCCGTCAGGCCATCACGCGGGCGATCGCCGACCAGGCGCGCACGATCCGCATCCCCGTGCACATGGTCGAGACGATCAACAAGCTCGTGCGCATCCAGCGTCAGCTGCTTCAGGACCTCGGCCGCGAGCCTGCGCCCGAGGAGATCGGCCGACAGATGGGCATCGCCGCCGAGAAGGTCCGGGAGATCCTCAAGGTCTCGCAAGAGCCTGTGTCACTCGAGACGCCGATCGGGGAGGAGGAGGACTCACACCTCGGCGACTTCATCGAGGACTCGGACGCCGTCGTGCCCGTCGACGCGGCGAGCTTCATCCTCCTGCAGGAGCAGCTCGAGGCCGTGTTGCACACGCTCTCCGAACGGGAGAAGAAGGTCATCCAGCTCCGGTTCGGGCTCATCGACGGACACCCTCGGACGCTCGAGGAGGTCGGACGGGAGTTCGGCGTCACGCGCGAGCGCATCCGGCAGATCGAGTCGAAGACGCTGTCGAAGCTCCGTCACCCCAGCCGCTCGCAGAAGCTCCGCGACTACCTCGAGTAGTCAAGCGAGAACGAACGGGACTCAGGGAAGCGCGCCCGAACGGTCGCCCTTAGTTCATCGACAGGTCGTCGACGTCCGCGACGAGTCGCCGCTGGATCGTCGCGCGGGCGCGCTGGATCGCCTCGACGCCTTTCCAGCTCGCGCGCTCGGCGAGGTCGACGAAACGAACCGCCGACGGATGACGCGACATCGCCGCGCGAACGCCCGACGGTCGTTCCTCCGTCTCGCGCCTCGCCATCTCGCGGCCGATCAGGTACCCGATCACGCCGCCGACGACCATCCCGGTCTTGAACCGCACGTTGGGGAGCCTAGTCGATCGCCGGGAGCGCCGGAGCCGGTTGGTAGAGTTCTGTCGTTCCGTTCCGGGGTAGCTCAATTGGCAGAGCGGCGGACTGTTAATCCGTAGGTTGTGGGTTC
>CALGFI010000064.1 GCA_937881155.1 uncultured bacterium
CGAAGGCGTCGCTGGCCACGGACTCGTGGCTCTCGGCGGCGTCGTTCCAGGAGACAACGAGGGTGCTGACCGAGGCCGCGATCGGCGGCCGAAGCGACGGGCTGCTCGGTCTCAAGGAGAACGTGATCATCGGCAAGCTGATCCCGGCGGGAACGGGGATGAGCCGCTACCGGAACATCACGCCACGCGTGAAGCCGGAAGCGATCCCCGAGTACTGGCTCGCTCGCCAGCGCGAGCTGGCCGAGCAGGCCGAGTCGGGTGTCAGCGTGACCGGCGAGCCGGTCCTCACCGGCGGGACCATGACCCGCGAGGAGGCCGAGCGCATGCTGGGCGGTGGGTCGTACAGCACGGAGGAGTAGCGGCCGCCTCGGCGTTTCGCTTCTTCTGCTCGGATCACCACGGCGCGGGCGGCTTGAGGGCCGCCCGCGCCGCATGCAGGGCTCCTGGACCCTGACGCCACCGGCCGACGAGGTACCCCGCCAGGCGAAGGTCCCGACGCCGTCCGGAACTACGGAATAGCCGCCGCGGGCCGTTCGTTGACACCCCTGGTTCGTGCCCGGTAACCTGCCTATTCGCGTCCGGCTCGGCGGGCGAGCCGGCATTCAGCACGCTTCCAGGGGGTTACCCGAGGGACACCTGCGCCCAGCACGTGGGTCACCATTCTGGGAGCCGGGCCGATGGCCCGGCTCTTTCGTCGGAAACGGCGCTCGGGCGACAAGCCCGGACCCCGGACCACCCCGGCAGAGGGGCCGCCTCACCGGCCCGTTGACAAGTCAAGAGTGCAGACGAGAGGACCATGCCCACCATTCAACAGCTCGTGCGGAACGGCCGGACCCGGCCGACGCACAAGACGAAGGCTCCCGCCCTCAAGGGCTCCCCGCAGCGGCGGGGCGTCTGCACGCGCGTTCAGACGATCACCCCCAAGAAGCCGAACTCCGCGCTCCGCAAGGTCGCCCGCGTTCGCCTGACCACCGGGGTCGAGGTCACCGCCTACATCCCCGGCGTCGGGCACAACCTCCAGGAGCACTCGATCGTCCTCGTTCGCGCTGGTCGCGTTCGGGATCTCCCCGGCGTTCGTTACAAGATCATCCGCGGCACGCTCGACACGGCCGGCGTTCGCGACCGGAAGAAGGCACGGTCGCGCTACGGCGCCAAGAAGGGTGGGGAGTGATCGCGCCATGCCGCGCAAGGGCCCTGCCGTACGCCGTGAGATCCTCCCCGACCCCGTCTATCAGAACGTTCTCGTAACGCAGCTCATCAACAAGGTTCTGCTGGACGGCAAGAAGTCGCTCGCCGAGCGAACCGTGTACAAGTCTCTCGAGGTCATCAGCGAGCGCACCTCGAACGACCCTGTGATCGCCTTGAAGAAGGCGGTCGAGAACGTTCGTCCGCTCCTGGAAGTGCGCTCCCGCCGCGTCGGGGGCGCCAACTACCAGGTGCCCGTCGAGGTTCGGCCCGCCCGCGGGACGACGCTTGCCCTTCGCTGGCTCGTGAACAACGCGCGAGCCCGTAAGGAGCATTCGATGGCCGAGCGACTCGTGGGCGAGATCATGGACGCCTCCAACGGCCAAGGCGTCTCGGTCAAGCGGCGCGAGGACATGCACAAGATGGCGGACGCCAACCGCGCGTTCGCGCACTACCGATGGTGATCGACGACAACACCGTGGCCGGAGGTCGCTGACAAGTGGCGACTCCGGCGGAGACTCTCAACGTGGCAGATACAGCGCAGAAGGTCGAGCAGCGGGGCAGGTCCGGTAAGGGCCTGGTCATCCGCGAGTACCCGCTGGGCAGGACCCGGAACATCGGGATCATGGCCCACATCGACGCGGGCAAGACGACGACGACCGAGCGCATCCTCTACTACACCGGCAAGGCGTACAAGATCGGCGAGGTCCACGAGGGCACCGCCCTGATGGACTGGATGGTCCAGGAGCGCGAGCGGGGCATCACGATCACCTCGGCCGCGACCACCACGATGTGGAAGGACCACTGGATCAACATCATCGACACGCCCGGTCACGTGGACTTCACCGTCGAGGTCGAGCGTTCGCTTCGCGTCCTCGACGGCGCGATCGCCGTGTTCGACGCCGTCGCAGGCGTCGAGCCGCAGACCGAGACGGTCTGGCGTCAGGCGGACCGGTACCGAGTTCCCCGGATCGGGTTCGTCAACAAGATGGACCGGACCGGCGCGAACTTCGAGCGGACCGTCGAGATGATCGTCGACCGTCTGCAGGCGAACCCGCTCGTGCTCCAGCTGCCTTGGGGGACCGAGTCGAGCTTCCAGGGCGTCATCGACCTCGTCGAGATGAAGGCCCTGCACTGGATGTCCGAGATGGGCGAGGAGTGGGAGACCACCGAGATCCCCGAGGAGTACAAGGACCGCGCGATCGAGGCGCACCACGAGCTCTTCGAGAAGCTCGCCGACCACGACGAGGCGCTCATGGAGAAGTTCGTCGTGGAAGACGAGCCGACTCCAGAGGAGATGCGACGCGCCATCAGGCGCGCCACGCTTGCCGGGGAGGGCGTCCCTGTTCTCCTGGGCTCCGCGTTCAAGAACAAGGCGATCCAGCCGCTCCTCGACGCGATCGTGAACTACCTGCCGGCGCCGACCGACGTTCCGCCCGTGGAGGGTCACACGCCCTCGAGCGAGCACGCCGAGCGCAAGCCCGAGGACACCGAGCCCTTCAGCGGGCTGGTGTTCAAGATCATGTCCGACCCCTACGTCGGCAGGCTGACGTACGTCCGGGTCTACTCGGGCGTCCTTCGCGCCGGCGCGCACGTCGAGAACACGACGAAGGACCGCAAGGAGCGCATCGGTCGCATTCTGCAGATGCACGCGAACCACCGCGAGGACATGGAGGCCGCGTTCACCGGCGACATCGTCGCGATCGTCGGCCTCAAGCATTCGAGCACCGGTGACACGCTGGCCGACCCGGCGAACCCGATCATCCTCGAGTCGATCAGCTTCCCGACGCCGGTGATCTCGGTCGCGGTGGAGCCGAAGACGAAGGCGGACCAGGACAAGCTGGGCTCAGGTCTTGGCAAGCTCGCCGACGAGGATCCGACGTTCGTCGTGAAGTACGACGACGAGACGGGACAGACCGTGATCTCGGGGATGGGCGAGCTCCACCTCGACATCATCGTGGACCGTCTGCACCGTGAGTTCAGCGTGGACGCGAACGTCGGCAAGCCGCAGGTCGCCTATCGCGAGACGATCCGCCGGCCCGTCCAGAAGGTCGAGACGCGGTTCGTCCGCCAGACCGGTGGTCGCGGTCAGTTCGGTCACGTGGTCATCGATCTCGAACCGACCGGTCAGGGCGGCGGGTACGAGTTCGTCAACAAGATCGTCGGCGGCAAGGTCCCGCGCGAGTACATCCCCGCGGTCGACCAGGGCATCCAGGAGGCGATGGAGTCCGGCGTGCTCGCCGGCTACCCGCTCGTCGACGTGCGGGCCACTCTCGAGGACGGCTCGTACCACGAGGTCGACTCGAGTGAGCTCGCCTTCAAGATCGCCGGCTCGATGGCGCTCAAGGACGCGGCGAAGAAGGCCGACCCCGTGCTGCTCGAGCCCGTCATGGAGTTCGAGGTCATCACGCCGGAGGAGTTCATGGGCGACGTGATGGGCGACGTCACGTCGCGGCGAGGTCGCATCGAGCGGATCGACGACCGAAGCGGCCAGAAGGCGATCCGCGTGCTGGTCCCGCTGGCCGAGCTGTTCGGCTACGCGACCGACCTGCGTTCGCGGACACAGGGCCGCGCGTCGCACACGCCGATGCAGCTGCATGCGTATAGCGAGGTGCCCGCGAACATCTCGCGCGAGATCGTCGCGCGCGTTCGCGGCGAGTAGAGGAGACGAGAAGAGATGTCGAAGAAGAAGTTCGAGCGCAACAAGCCCCACGTGAACGTGGGGACGATGGGACACATCGACCACGGCAAGACCACGCTGACCGCGGCGATCACCAAGCGTCAGGCCGAGAAGGGCCTGGCCGAGTTCACGCCCTTCGACCAGATCGACAAGGCGCCGGAGGAGCGCGAGCGCGGCATCACGATCGCCATCGCCCACGTGGAGTACGAGACGGAGAAGCGTCACTACGCCCACGTCGACATGCCGGGGCACGCCGACTACATCAAGAACATGATCACCGGCGCCGCGCAGGTCGACGGTGCGATCCTGGTGGTCTCGGCGGCGGACGGGCCCATGCCCCAGACGCGTGAGCACGTCCTGCTCGCCCGTCAGGTCGGCGTCCCGTACATCGTCGTCGCGCTGAACAAGGTCGACATGGTCGACGACCCAGAGCTGCTCGACCTGGTCGAGCTCGAGGTGCGTGAGCTGCTGTCGAGCTACGAGTACCCCGGCGACGAGGTGCCCGTGATCCAGGTCTCGGCGCTGAAGGCGCTCGAGGGCGACGAGCAGGCCATGTCCAAGATCGACGAGCTGCTCTCGGCGGTCGACACGTACGTGCCGGAGCCGACGCGCGACGTCGACAAGCCGTTCCTCATGGCGATCGAGGACGTCTTCTCCATCACCGGCCGCGGGACGGTCGTCACAGGCCGCGTGGAGCAGGGCCGTCTCAAGAAGATGGGGGAGGTCGAGATCGTCGGCATCAAGGACACGCGCAAGACCGTCGCCACCGACCTCGAGATGTTCCGCAAGCTCCTCGACGAGGTACAGGCCGGCGACAACGTCGGCGTGCTGCTCCGCGGGATCGACAAGGACGAGGTGGCGCGGGGCCAGGTGCTGTCGAAGCCGGGGTCGGTGACGCCGCATACGGAGTTCATGTCGCAGGTCTACGTCCTGTCCAAGGACGAGGGCGGGCGACACACGCCGTTCTTCAACGGCTACCGGCCGCAGTTCTACTTCCGGACGACCGACGTGACCGGTACGGCGCACCTCCCCGAGGGCGTCGAGATGGTCATGCCCGGCGACAACGTCGAGATGCGCGTCGAGCTCGGCGCGCCGATCGCCATGGAAGAGGGCCTGCGCTTCGCGATCCGCGAGGGCGGCCGAACCGTGGGTGCCGGCCGCGTCACCAAGATCATCAAGTAGGTACGAGAGGGCGAGGGGGAGCAGAGCGGTGGCCGGGCCGAGGATCAGGATCAAGCTCCGGGCGTACGACCACCGCATGCTCGACGTGGCCGCTCGCGAGATCGTCGAGCACGTGACCCGGACCGGCGCCAAGGTCGTCGGGCCGGTGCCGCTACCGACCGAGCGGTCGATCTACACGGTCATCCGCTCGCCGCACAAATACAAGGACAGCCGCGAGCACTTCCAGATGCTCACGCACAAGCGGCTGATCGACATCGTGGACGCCACGTCGAAGACCGTTCAGGAGCTCCAGCGCCTGAACCTGTCGGCCGGCGTCGACATCGAGATCAAGCTCTAGGGGCTCGTTCAGGGCGATGGCACAGGTCAAGGGAATCCTCGGGACGAAGCTGGGCATGACCCAGATCTTCGACGACACGCGCGCGATTCCGGTGACGGTGATCCAGGCCGGGCCGTGCGTCGTCACGCAGGTCAAGACCGAGGCGCGTGACGGCTATGGAGCCGTGCAGCTGTCATTCGGGGACACCAGGTCGCGCTCGGTGAACAAGCCGATGCAGGGGCATTTCGAGAAGGTCGATGCCGAGCCGGCTCGGTACCTGGTCGAGCTTCGAACCGACGACGCCGAGAGCTACACGCCGGGCCAGCAGATCAAGGTCGACGTATTCGCCCCGGGCGAGCGCGCCGACGTGGTCGGCGTCTCGAAGGGCAAGGGATTCGCCGGCGTGATGAAGCGCCACGGGTTCGCGGGGCTCTCGGGGAGCCACGGGACCGAGCGCAAGCACCGCTCGCCTGGGGCGATCGGCGCTTGCGCCACTCCCTCCCGCGTCTTCAAGGGCATGCCCATGGCCGGTCAGATGGGGAACGAGCGCGTCACGGTGCTGAACCTGGAGGTCGTCCAGGCCGACCCCGAGCGCAACCTGCTCCTCCTGAAGGGCGCCACCCCCGGCCCGAGCGGCGGCCTCGTGATGGTCCGTTCGTCTGTCAAGCAGCCGGCGGAGAGTGGTGCGTGATGGCGAGCCTTCCCGTCGTCGACTCCACGGGGAAGAAGGTGGCCACGCGCGACCTGTCGGCCGACGTGTTCGAGGCGAAGGTGTCGGGGGCGCTGATGCACCAGGTTGTCGTGGCCGCGCAGGCGTCGCTGCGGCGAGGAACGCACGCGACCAAGACCCGGGGCGAGGTCTCCGGTGGCGGCAAGAAACCGTGGCGCCAGAAGGGGACCGGGCGCGCCCGGCAGGGTTCGACCCGGGCGCCGCAGTGGACGGGTGGCGGTGTCGTGCACGGGCCGCAGCCGCGCGATCACGACATCCGCATCAACAAGAAGATGCGGAAGGGCGCGCTGCGCTCGGCGCTGACCGACGCGCTACAGAGCGACAAGCTCGTCGTCGTGAACGACCTCGAGTTCGACGAGCCGAAGACAAAGCGCGCGGCCGAGCTGCTCGACGCGTTGAAGGTCGGCGGCAAGGTGTTGCTCGTGCTGGCCGGGCCGACGGACACGGGAGCCGCGGAGAAGTCGTTCCGCAACATCACGGGCGTTCGGGTCGCCTACGCCAGCAGCCTCGGCGTGTACGAGGTGATCGCCGCCGACAAGCTGATATTGACGAGCGCGTCACTCGACGTTCTTGAGGGCGGGCGCGCCGAGGACCCGGACGAAAGGGAAACGACGACGGACGGTGACGCCGAGTGAAGACACCACGCGACATCATCTTCCGCCCGGTCGTGAGCGAGAAGTCCTACGCGGGGCTGGAGCACAACACCTACACGTTCCTCGTGGACAAGCGTTCGAGCAAGACCGAGATCAAGGAGGCGATCCAGCAGATCTGGGGTGTCAGCGTGACCTCGGTTCGAACGCTGAACCGCAAGGGCAAGGTCAAGCGTCGCCGCTTCACCATGGGTAAGCGAGCGGACGAGAAGCGCGCGGTCGTCACGCTGGCGGAGGGCGACCGCATCGAGATCTTCGAGACGGGGAAGTAGAGCGATGGCCGTTCGGAAGTACAAGCCGACGTCGCCCGCGAGGCGGGGCGCCAGCGTGTCCTCGTTCGACGAGATCACACGCTCCTCGCCGGAGCGCAAGCTCGTCGACAAGGGTCGGAATCGTGCCGGGCGTAACACCCACGGCCGCATCACCACGCGTCACCAGGGCGGCGGCAACAAGCGCCGCTACCGCGTGATCGACTTCAAGCGGAACAAGGACGGCGTTCCGGCGAAGGTCGCGCACATCGAGTACGACCCGAACCGCACGGCGCGCATCGCGCTGCTGCACTACGCCGACGGCGAGAAGCGGTACATCCTGGCGCCGAACGGTCTGTCGCAGGGCGCCCGCGTGGTATCTGGCGAGGGTGCCGACGTCCGGCCGGGGAACGCGCTCCCGCTCCGGAACATCCCGGTGGGGACCACGGTGCACGCCGTCGAGCTCAAGCCCGGTGGCGGTGCGCGGATGGCGCGATCGGCCGGCGCGAGCGTGCAGGTGATGGCCAAGGAGGCCGGCTACGCCACCATACGCCTGCCGTCCGGCGAGACCCGGATGGTCCTGGCCTCTTGCAGGGCAACCGTCGGCGAGGTCGGCAACGCCGAGCACGAGCTCGTTCAGCTCGGCAAGGCGGGGCGGTCCCGGTGGAAGCGGAAGCGGCCGTCGGTCCGCGGCGTGGCGATGAACCCGGTCGACCATCCGCTCGGCGGCGGCGAAGGCAAGAGCTCGGGCGGTCGTCACCCGACGACCCCGTGGGGGAAGCCCGAGGGCCGTACGCGCAAGAAGAAGAAGGCGTCGAGCAAGCTCATCGTGCGGCGCCGCGGGAAGGGGCGTGGCCAGTGACGCGCAGCATCAAGAAGGGCCCGTTCGTCGACGACCACCTGATGATCAGGATCGTCGAGATGAACCGGCGCAACGAGAAGAAGGTCGTGCGCACCTGGTCGCGCCGCTCGACGATCGTGCCCGATATGGTCGGTCACACGATCGCCGTGCACGACGGGCGGAAGCACGTCCCGCTGTACATCTCCGAGTCGATGGTCGGGCACAAGCTCGGCGAGTTCGCGCCCACGCGGACGTTCCGATCGCACGCGCGCGCGGAACGATCGACGACCGCGAGGTAGAGGGAACGGAAGACATGCAAGCCAAGGCGACGGTGAAATACGCGAGGATCACGCCCTCCAAGGCGCGCCGAGTGATCGAGATGATCCGCGGGCGCCAGATCGACGAGGCGCGTCGCATCCTGCGCTTCTCGCCGCTCGGCGCTGCGAAGACGGTGGAGAAGGCGCTGAACTCTGCCGTGGCGAATGCCGAGCAGCAGCCGGGGGTCGCGCCGCAGAACCTCGTCGTCGAGCGGGCGTGGGTCGACGAGGGCCCGACGCTCAAGCGTTGGCGTCCCCGCGCCTACGGCCGCGCGACCAAGGTGTTCAAGCGCACGTCGCACATCACGCTGGTAGTCACGTCGTTGGGAGAGGAAGAGTAAGTGGGTCACAAGGTCAACCCGTACGGGTTCCGTCTGGGGGTCATCTACCCCTGGAAGTCCAACTGGTTCGCCCGGCGCGATTACGCGACCCAGCTGCACGAGGACGTCTGGATCCGAAAGCACATCCGGTCGCGCCTGGCGCGCGCGGGAATCTCGAGCATCGACATCGAGCGCAAGGGTGACCAGATCTGGGTGTACATCCGCACTGCCCGGCCGGGGATCGTGATCGGCAGGAAGGGCGCGGAGGTCGACCGGATCCGCAAGGACATCGAGCGGGTCACCAAGAAGCGCGTCGACGTGAAGGTCGAGGACATGAACTCCGCCGCGTCGGAGGCGCGCCCCGAGACCGACGCGACGCTGCTCTCGCAGGGCGTTGCCGAGCAGCTCGCCGGTCGCGTGTCGTTCCGCCGCGCGATGCGCAGGGCCGTTCAGACCGCCATGCGCTCGGGTGCCCTCGGCGTTCGCGTGCAATGCGGAGGCCGCCTGGGCGGGACCGAGATGTCGCGGCGGGAGTGGTACCGCGAGGGCCGCGTCCCGTTGCACACGCTGCGCGCGAAGATCGATTTCGGTCAGGCCGAAGCCAAGACGACGTTTGGCCAGATCGGCGTGAAGGTGTGGGTCTACCACGGCGACGAGATCCCGCAGGCGGAGCAGGAAACCGAGCGTCTGCGCGCTCGTGCCATCGCGCAGGTGGCCAGCGGCGGCGGCGCCTCGACCGGCGCGCTCATCACCGACGTCCGCGAGGCCGCCGAGGTCGCCGAACCCGACGAGCCTGTCGCCCCCGCGCAAGCCGCCGATGAGGACACGGCCGAGACGGAGGAACCGTCCGGCTCGACGACGAGCGACGCGGCCGAAACGGAGAGATCGTCCGAGCGTGCGACGGCCGAGACGGAGGAACCGACGTCGGCGACGAGTGGAGCGGCCGAGGCGGAGGGA
>CALGFI010000065.1 GCA_937881155.1 uncultured bacterium
TCACGCCGTACACGAGCCCCTCCTCGAGCCCGCCCGCGAGGACGACCGTGCCGAGGATCTGGTTGTAGCGGAGATCGCCGAACGGGACCGTGACCTGTTCGGCCGGGTGCGCCATCGGGAGCCACGGATCGTCGATGCCGTGCAGGATCCGGAACTGCTGCTGGAGCGGCTGAGCGTTCGGGGGGAGCGCAACCGGTCGGAGCGCCGCGGATGAGCCGAAGGCCTGTCCCTGCTCGGCGAGCGGATCGCTGCTGCTCCACGTCGCCCCGTCGAAGCGATCGAGCGCGTACAGGCGCCAGTACGCGGCGCCTCCGGGGGATGTGACCTGGAACAGGTCGATGGGATCTTCCTGCTCGAGCTGCGCGAGGATCCCGACGAACGGGTCGAGCCCGACGCCGTCCTCGCCTCCGGTCGAGAAGTCGACGAGCGCGGTAGCGCGGAACCCGGGGAGGAGTCCCGGCAGCAGCGCCGCGGAGAGCAACGCCACGAGCGCGATGCGGCGCGCGCCGCGAGACGCGACGCTCGAGAGGCGCCGCTTGCGAAACGAGAACCACATCGGCCCCCACTGGCGGACGCGCCTCAAACCGTCCACGAACACCACTGCGAGCACCGCGGACAGGAACAGGATGGCGTACGCGGGACGTGGTCCGTCCCCAACCACCGTGTCGGCGAACCCGACGAGCGCGACCGACGGGAGGACGGCCAGGAGCGGACTCCCGGCGCGGATGGCGAGTGCGTGGGTCGAGAACGCGGCCGTCCACGTCGAGGTGACGGCGGCCAGCATCAACGGCGCGAGCGGCGGCGACGGCGCCACTCGGAGACGAGCCTGCTGAGCGACGAACTCGAGCGAGCGTCCGATCGCGCGGAGTGTGCTTGCGCTCGGAAGGCCGTACCACGCGGTCTGCGGGTACACGAGCCATGTGAGGGCGAAGGCGAGCCCCGTCGCGCTCACGACGAGTGCCACGACGAGGCCGCGACGTTCGCACAGACCCGCGACCGCGACCGAGCCGACGGCCGCGAGAATCAGTTGCAACGTCGGGCGCGTGCCCTCGAACACCCGGCCGAACGCGAGCGCCATCGTCGCGGCGAGCGCGGCGACGGCGACGACCGCTACGAGCCGCTGACGACGAGCGGACGCGTCTTGTTCGTGTTCCATACGTCTTTCAGTCGATCGGATGGCGACATCACCACGACGTCCCATCCCGAACGCGTCATCGAGAGGCGCGCCTGCGAGGCCCGACCCTCGAGCTGCGCCCGGCGGTCCGGCGGCAACGTCTGCGGGTCCGTCGGGTGTACGAGGACGGCGATCTTCGGACCGAACATCGTGCCGGTCCGGATGAGAGCCGCAAGCTCGTTCGGTGGCGGCGGCGCACCGACGAGGACGAGCGTCGTGTCGCTGGCCGACGCGGTCCTCAGCCGCGTGAGGGCGTTCGTCACGGCGCGCGTCGTGTCGTGAGACACGCCGGCGAGCGAATCGAGCAGCTGCTCTTCGCCCACGCGCTGAGGTGGTAGCTGCGGCGTGACGAGCCGCACGGTGAAGCCGTACCGCATCAACACGATGCCGAGCGAGGCGGCCGCCGACACGGCCCGTTCGAACGGCGGTGTGTGCGCCTGCCCGAGTGCCGTGTCGCGCGTGTCGAGGAACAGCACCGCATTCGAGCGCCGGCTCGATTCGTCCTGACGGATCATGAGCTTGCCGCTACGCGCGACGCTCCGCCAGTGGATCCGCCGCAGGTCGTCACCCTCGACGTAGCTCCGCATCGTGTAGAACTCGTCGCCCGTCCGGAACAGGTGCTTCGCCAGCGCGAGGCCGCTTCGCATGCCGAAGGGCGAGTCGGGACCGCCCACGAGCCGCTCGACCTCGGGCGCGACGACGAGCTCGTCGCGCTCGTCGAACTCGACGCGAACCTTGGTCAGCGCGAACGGATCGGACAGGTCGACGGTGAGCGGTCCGAGGACGTAGCGGCCGCGCCGGCGGGGGACCAGCGAGTACCGCACCTGTTGCCGAGCGCGCGGGTGGAGCGACGCGATGACCATGCGGGCCGAGCGGCCGAGCGCCGGAGGCAGGCGATCCTCGATCAGCAGGAACGACGTCTGGCCGGGCGTCAGGTTCTCGACGTCGAGCTCGACGTGCACTCGTTGTCCCGGTTGAACGCGTGATTCGGACAAGCGACGGCGGATCCGGAGCCGGTGACGGCTCCACCGGGCGAACAGCGACGTCGCGAACGGAAGGACGACGAGACCGACGGCGATCATGTGCAGGGTCGGCGATCCCGCGATGCGAGCGGCGACCCACAGGCCGATCGCGGCACCGAAGACGACGACGCCGCGCCCGGACGGCACGTCAGGCAGTCCCGCCGACCGGCACGGGGACCTCGCTTACGAGCTCATCGAGGACCGCGTACTGCGTGCGGCCCCCCATGACCGCGTCGGCGGTGACGATCACCCGGTGCGCAAGCACGGGCGTGACGAGCGCCTTCACGTCGTCGGGGATCACGTAGTCGCGCTCCTCCGTCGCTGCCACGGCGCGGGCGGCGCGAAGGAGCATGATCGACGCTCGTGGGCTGGCGCCGAGGTAGACGTCGGGGTGACGGCGCGTCGCCTCGACCACGTCGACGATGTACCGGCGAACCGCCGGCGCGACGTGAACCTGGCGCGCCTGCTCCGTCATCTCGTGGACCGACATGGCGTCCGAGACCGGGCCGATGTCGTTCAGCGTCGACTGCACGCCGTGCGTCGCGAGGATCTCCGCCTCGGTGTCGGGGGAGGGGTACCCGATGGCGAGGCGCATCATGAACCGGTCGAGCTGTGCCTCGGGCAGCGGATAGGTGCCCTCGTGCTCGATCGGGTTCTGCGTCGCGATGACCATGAACGGCGATCCCAGCTGGTACGTCTCCGTGTCGATGGTGACCTGTCGCTCCTCCATACATTCGAGGAGCGCGGACTGCGTCTTCGGGCTGGCGCGGTTGATCTCGTCCCCGAGAACGATGTTCGCGAAGATCGCGCCCGGCCGGAACTCGAAGTCGCCGCGCTCCTGATTGAAGACGTTCACGCCGGTCACGTCGGTCGGCAGCAGGTCCGGCGTGAACTGGATCCGGCGGAACGAGCAGTCGATCGACC
The DNA here is from genome assembly GCA_937881155.1 of uncultured bacterium. GTDB lineage: Bacteria > Actinomycetota > UBA4738 > UBA4738 > HRBIN12 > CALGFI01. Next base: position 3,121 of record CALGFI010000065.1, read on the forward strand.
GCGCGATCGCCTTGGCCAGCATCGTCTTGCCCACGCCGGGGACGTCCTCGATCAGGATGTGGCCTTCGGCGATGAGCGCGGCGAGCGCGAGCCGGATCTCGCGGTGCTTGCCCTGGACGACCTTCTCGACGTTCTCCTCGATCTCCCGGAAGCGGCGGCCGAAGTCCTGCCAGTCGCTGGTCGGTTGCTGTCGAGCCTTCAAGGGGACCTCCGGGGACGAGACTCGCTCATCTTACTGGCGCGTTTCGAAGCGACTGCGCCCGGCGTACGACGCCGCTCGGACGATGAAGGATGCTCGCCGGTTCCCGATCGATGACGAGACGGCGGCGCCCGCACCCGGTCGGTGGACACCCCGCGCGGCCCCTTGTTCGCTACTCCAGGTATCCCGTCGGGCGAAGGCGCCGCCGCCTCGGTGCGGAATCACAACACTGCGATTCGGTCGGATCAAGCATCTGAACGTGCCGGGGCGCGGGGTCGGCGAATGTTCCATGCCGAGTTCTTGCAGGTGGCTGCGTATACTCGCTTTGCCGGCATGGGAAGAGCACTGGTCCTGAACACGTCGCACCAGCCGCTCGCGGTGGTCACTGCGAGGCGCGCAGTGGTGCTCGTCCTGAAGGAGAAGGCCGAAGTCCTTGCTTCGGACGGTCAGGTCTTCCACTCGGAGCACGTCTCGATGGACGCGCCCTCTGTGCTCCGTCTTCGCAGGTTCGTTCGCGTTCCCTATCGCGCTCAGGCGCCGCTCACTCGTCGAGCCGTGTTCGCGCGTGATCACTGGACGTGTCAGTACTGTGGCGCGCCTGCGGAGAACCTGGATCACGTGGTCCCGAAGTCGCGCGGCGGGACGCACACGTGGGACAACGTCGTCGCGGCGTGCCGACGCTGCAACTCCAAGAAGGAGAACCGGTTCATCGACGAGGCCGGTCTCCACCTAGCGCGACTTCCGCTGGCGCCATCGGACGGGTTCCGTCTGGCCCTCGGCCGCCTCGAGCCCGAGTGGGAGGCATTCCTTCTCTGATCGCGTGAGCTGACCGGCGCGATCGGCGCACCGCGTTCGGCCGCTCCTCCGGATCGATCCCCGTTCCATTGGGCCATTTCTCCGCGCTCCGCTTGACGCGGTGGAGTGCCAGTGGCATAAAGTGGAGCCCGGTGGAGGAGAAGGGGAGGACGCGTGGCCGAGCTGCTCGGCACGCACAGCTACCAGCTCGACCCGAAGGGGCGGATCAGTCTGCCGGCTCGGTTCCGCGACGCGTTCGCAGATGGTGCGGTACTGACGCTCGGACAAGACGGCTGCCTCTTCTGCTTCCCCAGGGCCGAGTGGGAGACGCGAGCGGTTGAGGTTCACGGCCGCCCCATCTCCGACGCCGAGTCACGTGCCTACGCCCGCATGTTCTTCGGCAAGGCCGAGGCCGTCGACCTGGACGGCCAAGGACGGTTGCTGATCCCGCAGCGGCTTCGCGCCGAGGTCGGGATCCGCAAGGAGCTCGTCGTGCTCGGCGTCTTCGACCGGATGGAGATCTGGGATCGCGAGACGCACGAGCGGTACGAGTCCGGGCACGGCGGCGCCTATCGAGCCGGCACGCTCGCACCGGGGGGGAGCGCATGAGAAGGAACGGTCCGCTCGGCCGGGAGGTTCGACAGAGCCTCTCGTTGATCGCGATGACGGCCGCGACGATGGTCCTCTACCTCGGTGTCGGCCTGCTCGCCGTCCGCCTCCTCGGATGAGGGGATCGAAGGGGAGCACTGTGCGCCAAGCGAACGTCGTGTGGCCGGATTGGCGGGCTCGTGTGGGCCGGGCATGAGCCGGTCATGGCGGACGAGGTCGTCCGATTCCTCGGCGATCGAGGAACCGTGATCGACATGACGCTCGGCGCGGGGGGACACGCGGAGACACTCTTGGAGGCGGGCGTTCAACGCCTGATCGGGATCGATCGAGACCCCGACGCGGTCGAGATCGCTACGTCCCGTCTGTCGCGGTTCGGCGACCGCTTCACCGCCGTGCGGACCCGGTTCTCACAGCTGCCCGCGGTGAACCGGGTCGACGGCGTCCTGTGGGACCTCGGCGTGAGCTCGATGCAGCTCGATCGCACGGAGCGCGGCTTCTCCTATCGGAAGGACGGTCCACTCGACATGCGAATGGAGGCCGAGGGGGAAAGCGCGATGGACATCGTGAACACAGCACCGGAGGAAGAGCTCGCGAGGATCCTGTTCGAGTTCGGCGAGGAGCGTCGGTCGCGCCGAGTCGCGGCGGCCATCGTCCGGGCCCGGACCCGTTCGCCGATCACGACGACCGGTGAGCTCGCTCGGGTGGTCGCGGGCGCCCTGGGAGCGCGGCGGGGAGGCCCCCACCCCGCGCGCCGCACGTTTCAGGCGCTCCGCATCGCGGTCAACCGGGAGCTGGAGGACCTCGCCCTCTCCCTGCCTCGGGCGGCGGAGGCCCTCGCTCCCGGTGGCCGCATCGTCGCGATCTCGTACCACTCGCTCGAGGACCGGATCGTCAAGCGCTTCGTCAACGAACGCGACGACCTCGAACAGCTCACCAAGAAGCCGCTCCGCCCGTCCAAGCGAGAACAGGAACGGAACCCGCGCTCCCGCGCGGCGAAGCTGCGCGCGGCAGAGAAACGAGCCGACGCAGCATGAGCACCCCCGC
>CALGFI010000066.1 GCA_937881155.1 uncultured bacterium
CGCGATGAGCGGGTCCTGGGCGCCGAGCCCGTTCCCAACGTCCAGGAATGCGCCACCCTTGGGGAGCTCGGCCGCGAGCGTTTCGACCAGACGCCGAACGGCGACCGGCGCCTCGTCCGGATCGCTCCCATCGCCGTGCCAGAGCCCCAGGTTCAACCAGCCGTCGTCGAGCGCGAGGAAGAAGTCCGGACCGATCGAGTCGTAGACGGCGGCCGCCGGGTTCCGTCCCTGCTTGAAGAAGGCGGCGGCGTGCCGCAACCGCTCCCGTGTCCAGACGGTCATGCCTCCAGCGTAGGACCGGTGCGCGGCACCTCTCGGTTTGCCCTATCCAGCCGGACGCGTTGGAATGGCGGCCCCGTCCCGCAGGAAGGAGAGACGTCATGGACAAGGTCGTGCACTTCGAGATCCCGGCCGACGACACCGCCCGAGCGAAGGAGTTCTACGGCTCGATCTTCGAATGGCAGCTTCAAGAGGTCCCGGAGATGCAGTACGTCACCCTGATCACGTCTCCGGTCGACGAGCAGCAGCTGCCGATGGACCGCGGTGCGATCAACGGCGGCATGTACAAGCGATCGAACCAGGCACCGGCGACGCCCGTCATCACGATCGGCGTCGACTCGATCGACGAGGCGCTCAAGAAGGTCGAGGCAGGCGGCGGCGAGACGATTGCCCCGAGGACCGAGATCGAAGGGATGGGCGCGTTCGCCTACTTCAAGGACACCGAGGGCAACACGCTCGGCCTGTGGGAGAACCTCTAGTCGTACCGCGCGGACGATCACCTCGGTGACCACCACCGTCGATCGAACGCGCCTGAACGAGCTCACCGAGCGCGAGCTCGCGCGCTTCGAGAGCGAACATCCGAAGAGCCGTTCGCTGTTCGAGCGCGGCAAGGCGAACCTGCTCGCCGGCGTGCCGATGCCGTGGATGACCGAGTGGGCAGGCCCGTTCCCGGTGTTCGTCGCGGAGGCCGAGGGCGCACGGTTCCGAGACGTCGACGGCCGGGAGTACGTCGACCTCTGCCTCGGCGACACCGGCGCGATGACGGGTCACGCACCGAAGACCGCGGTCGAAGCGATCGCCTTGCAGGCGGCGAAGGGCATCACCCTGATGCTCCCCACCGAGGACTCGATCTGGGTGGGGGCGGAGATGCAGCGGCGGTTCGGCCTCCCGTTCTGGCAGTTCTGCCTGACCGCGACGGACGCGAACCGCTTCACGATCCGACTGGCCCGTGCGATCACCGGCCGGCCCAAGATCCTCGTGTACAACTACTGCTACCACGGCTCGGTCGACGAGACGATCATCACGATCGAGGACGGCGCCGCGGGCTCGCGCCCGGGGAACGTCGGTCCGCCGGTCGACCCGAACGAGACGACGCGCGTGGTCGAGTTCAACGACATCGACGCGCTCGAACGCGCGCTGGCGCACGGCGACGTTGCGTGCGTCCTGGCCGAGCCCGCGCTCACGAACATCGGCATCGTCCTGCCGGACGACGGCTACCACGACGCGTTGCGAGAGCTCACCCGCACGCATGGGACGTACCTGGTGATCGATGAGACGCACTGCATCTGCGCGGGGCCCGGCGGCGCCACGAAGGCGTGGGGCCTCGAACCGGACTTCCTGACGATCGGCAAGCCGCTCGCGAGCGGCGTTCCGGCCGCGTGCTACGGCATGACCGCCGAGGTCGCCGACCGCGCGCAGGCGTACATGGACTCGCTCCCGACGACCGACGTCGGCGGCATCGGCGGGACGCTGTCCGGCAACGCGCTCAGCCTCTCGGCGATGCGCGCGACGCTCGAGACCGTGCTCACGGACGACGCGTTCGAACGCATGATCTCGCTCGGCGAGCGATGGGCCGACGGCGTGAAGGAGGCGATCGAGCGGCATCGCCTCCCGTGGGAGGTCCAGCGGCTCGGCTGCCGCGCGGAGTACTGGTTCACGCCCGCGCCGCCTCGGAACGGCGGTGAGGCCGCGGCAGCCGACGACCACGAGCTCGCGCGCTTCACGCATCTGTACGCGCTGAACCGCGGGATCCTCCTGACGCCGTTCCACAACATGGCGCTGATGTCGCCGGCGACCACGGAGGACGACGTCGACGCCCACTCACGCGTGTTCGACGAGATGTGCGCGGAGCTCATGTCGTAGAGGCGTGTGGATGACTCGCCTACCGAAATCCCGTGGCTACCCGCGACTCGCCCGCAGCGCTTGGCGGATGCGCACACGGCCGGGCCGGAGCACCGCGGCCGAGTAGATCCTCGTCGCGAGCGGAACGAGTGCAACCGTCGCGGCGACCGTGATCGCCACCGACAGGAGCACTCCGAGCAGACTTGTTTCACCGAGCACGATGCGCGACGGCATGACGAGCGGCGCCGATGGCGGCAGCAGCGACGCGACCGTCGCGAGCGTCGACGACGGGTTACCGATGGCGTTCAGGCCGATCAGGAACGAACCCACGATGAGGAGCGTCAGCGGCGTCATCGTGCTCTGAAGGTCCTCCTGACGAGGAACGATCGAGCCGGCCACCGCGAACAGGCCCGCGTAGAAGAAGAACCCGAAGACGAACCACACCAGGACGATCCCGATCGTCGCGATCGCGCCGGAGGGGAAGTCCAGCGATCCGACCGTCTGCGCCGCGATGAGACCGACCACCCCGATCAGGAGCAGCTGCAGCAACCCCAGCACGCCGATCCCGAGGATCTTCCCGCGCAACAGCTGCGATGGACGAACCGTCGCCAGGAGCACCTCGACCACGCGGGAGGACTTCTCCTCGACCACGCCGGCCGCTACCCAATAGCCGTACGCGAACAACTGCCCGTACAGGGCGAGAACGCCGACGAACGCCACGGCCGAGTTCTCGCGCCTGCGATCGTCGACCGGCTCGAGCGCTCGTATCCCCAGCGGCGCCTGATCGAGCGCCGCACGGATCTGGTCATCGCTGAGGCCGGTTCCGCGCAAGGCCTCCTCGGTGCGCATGCGTTGCGACACCGCCTGCACGATGCCGACGAGCTCGGCAGGCGGCTCCGACCGAACGACGATCTCGGTACCGCCGATCACCGCCGCGTCGAGCCGGCCGTCGCGCACCGCCGCCACAGCCGCCGCGTCGTCGGACGCCGTGACGAGCTCGACGTCGACGTCCAGCAGTTGCGCCGCCTGGACGCTGCGCTCCGCGACCTGGCGCGCATCATCCACGGCACCGAGCCTGTACCGGGTCTCACCGCCGAGCAGCGACGTCGCGACGATCACGCCGACGAGGACGAGGAGCGTGATCGCGGTCGAGATCAAGAAGCCGCGGTCTCGGCCACGTTCGACGAACTCCCGACGGGCGACGATCGCCCACACGCGTTTCGTCGCCATCGGTGCGCTCACGATCCGACCACCTCGCGGAAGATCTCCGACAGCGTCCGGCGAACCACGCTGAAGTGACGGATCTCTCCGGCCGAGCGTGCGCCGTCGAGAACGTCGCCCTCGCGTACCCCGTCGTCGAGCTCTACCACGCCGCCGTCGGGAAATCGCTCGACGACGCGAACGCCCGGGAGACGATCGAGCCACAACGCGTTCGGTGCGCCCACCTCGATGCGCACCAGGCGTCGGGAATCCGACGCACGGAGCTGGTCGATCCGACCCGCGGCGACCACGCGACCGCGATGGATCAACACGATCGAGTCGCACAAGCGCTCGACGAGCTCGAGCTGGTGGCTCGAGAAGACCACGGGAACACCGCTCTCCGCCTGCCCCCGAAGCACCCCCGACAGCACGTCGACGCCGACGGGATCGAGTCCGCCGAACGGCTCGTCGAGAACGAGCGCGTCCGGCCGGTGAACGAGCGCGGCCGCGAGCTGAACGCGCTGCTGGTTCCCCAGCGACAACGTCTCGGTTCGGTCACGCGCGCGTTCGGCAATGCCGAGGAGCTCGGCGGTTCGCTCGCCCTGCCGCCGCGCCGTGTCGCGGTCGAGACCATGGAGCCGCGCGAGGTAGACGAGCTGATCGAGGACCCTCATCTTCGGGTACAGCCCGCGCTCTTCCGGCATGTAGCCGAACCGGCGGCGCGTCTGGAAGTCGACGGTTCGTCCGCGCCATCGCACCTCGCCCCGATCGGGAGCGAGGACGCCGAGGACGATCCGCATCGCGGTCGTCTTGCCGGCACCGTTGGGGCCGACGAAGCCGACGATCTCGCCCTCGGGGACCGAGAACGAAACATCGTCGAGGGCGACGACGTCCCCGAACTGACGCGACAGGCCGACGAGCTCGAGCACTATGCTCCGGAGATCACGAGGACGGCCTTGCCGTTCACCCGGCGTTGCATCAGGGCGTCGAT
>CALGFI010000067.1 GCA_937881155.1 uncultured bacterium
ACGCGTCGGACAGGTCGATCCAGAAGCCGAGCCGTTCGGTGAGCCGTTCGAAGTCGTCGACATAGCGGAGGACGGACTCGCGGCACAGGCGGTTGAACTCTGCGATGCCGAACGCCTCGATGTCGCGCTTGTTCTTGGTGCCGATCTCCTTTTCGACCTCGAGCTCGACCGGCAGGCCGTGGCAGTCCCACCCCGCCTTCCTCGGAACGTAGTGCCCGGTCATCGCGCGGTACCGCGGGTACACGTCCTTGAACGTCCTCGGCTCGGTGTGGTGGATCCCGGGCTTGCCGTTCGCCGTCGGCGGTCCCTCGTAGAAGACCCACAGAGGTCCCCCCTTGCGCCGCTCGAGCTGGCGATGGAACACGTCGGCCTCGCGCCAGAACGCGAGGACCTTGGCCTCCTGCTCGGGGAGGCTCGCCTTCGGGTCCACCGGTTCGAACGCCATCTCCGTCTCCTCGCCGACGCCACGAAAAAGCGCCCCGTCCCGTGCAGGGACGAGGCGCGAAGCCCCGCGGTACCACCCCGCGTTGCCGGCCCCTCGCGGAACCGACCGCTCATCGGCTGCTCGACGCGCCGGTCGTCCCGGCGCTCCGAAGAGCCTCCCGCTGTCACGGGCGGACCCGGCCGCGTCTACTGCGGTCGGGGGAGATCCCCGACCGGTTCGGGCGGCGGCTCGGGGAGGATGTTCACGAGGACCGTGCCTCCGGGCTCGCACCGTCCCCGGCTCGCTCGCTGGCCGGAGCCCTCGCTACTCGTTCCCGTCGTCGCCTGTAACACTCCATACTACGCGTAGCGGGCACGTTGGTCACCGTCCCACTCGATGATTGTCGGTGGAACACACCGGTGCTAGCGTCCCCGTCCCATGGCTGGCAAGACCGCCTACTCCCAAAAGGAATTGGACGAGCTGCGCGAACGCCTGCTCGCCGAACAGGTCGAACTGCAGGAGCAATTGGCGACGATCGAAGAACAATCGTTCGCTACCTCGCAGTCGGACATCTCCGGAGAGGTGTCGTTCGACGAGGAAAACGCCGACGCTGGAACCTTCACGTTCGAGCGGGAGCGCGACCTTTCGATCGAGAACAACGTCCGAGACCTGCTGGGGAAGATCGACCGCGCGTTGGCCAGGATGGACGACGGGACGTACGGGATCTGCTCTCGGTGCGGGAAGCCGATCGAGAAGGCTCGGCTCAAGGCCCTGCCGTACGCCGACCTCTGCATCAAGGACGCGCAGGCCCAGGCGCGGCGGTAGCGCCCTGAGGCGGCCGCGGGTCCTCGCGCTCGCACTGTACGCAGCGGCCGCCTCGGTCTACGGGCTCGATCGGATCACCAAGGTCTGGGCGGAGGCATCGCTCGCCGGCGAGGCGCCGATCGACGTCATCCCCGGCATCCTTTCGCTCACCTACACCACGAACTCGGGCGGGGCCTTCGGCCTTGGGCGCAGCGCGCCGTGGTTGTTCGCGACGGCCACGGTCGTCGTGTCGGTGGTGATCGTGGTGATGTCGGTTCGGATCGGACGCGCATCGGTCGCGGCCGCCCTCGGCCTGATCCTCGGCGGCGCGCTCGGGAACCTGACCGACCGCGCCCTGAATGGTCCCGCGCTGTCCGGGCATGTCGTCGACTTCATCGACTTCCACGTCTGGCCGGTCTTCAACGTGGCGGACAGCGCGATCGTCGCGGGTGCGATCCTGCTCGCCGTCGTTACCGGCCGCCGCGAGCGATCGTTGGACGATGACAAGAGGGGCGAGCGGCCACCCAAGACGGAGGAGTTTGCCGGCGGGACGTGATGACCGATGACCCAGGCGTTCGAGGCCGTACCGGGCCGCCTGGACGCTGTCGTCGCGGAGCGCCTGGGGATCGCACGCGCCGACGCCCAGCGGGCGATCGAGGCGGGCGGGGTAACGGTGGACGGCGTCCCCGCACGAAAGTCGTTCCGACTGGCCGGCGGGGAACGCGTGGAGGCCGACCTCGAACGTGGCGCTGAGGTGCCGGCCGAGGGCCCGCCCGTCGGCGTTCGCTACCGCGACGAGCACCTCGCCGTCGTGTCAAAACCCGCCCGCATGCCCACGCACCCGACCGAGAACCGGCGTGGGGGAACGCTCGTGAACAGCCTGCTCGCGATGGACATCCCGCTCGCCTCGCTCGGCGGAGCACTGCGCCCGGGGATCGTGCACCGGCTCGACGCCGGCACGTCGGGCCTCATCGTCGTCGCATCGGACGACGCGACGTTCCGGGCGTTCGTGCAGTCGTTCGCTGCGCACGCCGTCGATCGGCGGTACCTCGCGCTCGTTCGGGGCCGAGTCCAGCACGACACGTTCGGCGTGGAGGCGCCGCTCGGACGTCGCGGCGCGCGCATCCGCGTCGTCTCAGGTGGTCGTGACGCCGCGACCGCCTTCGAGCTGCGCGAGCGCTTCGACAGAGCGACCCTGCTCGAGGCGACCCCTCACACGGGACGAACGCACCAGATCCGCGTGCACCTGTCGTCGGTCGGCCACCCGATCCTCGGCGACGCCCGCTACGGCGGTGGGGGACAGGACGCGCGCGCGCTCGGCCTGGAGCGGCCGTTCCTGCATTCGTCGAGGATCGCCTTCGATCACCCGATCACGCGAAAACGGATCGACATCGAGGAACCGCTCTCCGACGATCTGACCGAGGCGCTGCGCCGGCTCCGCGACGCGGCTACCTCTTGACGCGCTCGGCCTCGCGGAGGTACAGCGCGTGCTGCGTTCGAACCTCCTCGCGCGAGGCGAGCAGCGCGTCCTCGACGTCCGGCGAGAGCGTTCGCGATTCGATGAGCGCGTTCAGCTTCGCCGTGTCGATCGAGAGCACGCTGTCCCACAGGCCGAGCGGCTCGAGGATCGCTCGTACCTTCTCCTCGATCGGCGAGGTGATGTGCTGCACGCGCCGATCGATCGCCGCGCCGTCGGTTCCGAACAATCTGCGGTATCCGTGCTCGTCGGCGAACGCGTTGATCATCGGGTTCAGCTCGTCGAAACGCCTGTACACCTCACGAGCCGTTCGCTTGAGCGAGATCCATTCGTCGACCATCTCGGTCATCCTCGGGGCCGGGTCCGCCTCACGCTTGTCCTCGCGATGGCGGAACAGCGGACAGAGCGACTGATACTCGCACCAGTCGCACAGCGGGTTCTGACGCGGCTCGAACTTCCCTGCGGCGACCCGTTCGGCCACCACACCGATCCGACGACGGAGCTCGTCGACGTCGGCGGCGGTTCGGGCCGTCGTCATCCGTTGTCCCGGCAACAGGTAGTAGAGCGTCAGACGCTCCGGCTCGATGCCCCAGACCTCCTTCGCGGCGAGGTGGTAGACGCTGAGTTGGAGATCCGTGTCGATCCTCGCCTGCGGGGGAAGACGACGGTTCGTCTTGTAGTCGATGATCTCGTAGCCGCCGCCGGGGATGCGATCCATCCGGTCGATCACGCCGGCGATCTCCACGCCCTCCACATCGATGGTGAATCGGTGCTCGAGCGCCGCGGGGATCTTGTAGGTGGCTTCGCTCTCACGGTGATACTGCGCCAGCACCTGCCGCCCGTGTTCCCGGTACATCGTCTCCTCGGACTCGCTCGAGAAGCCCTCGGCGACCCAGACCGCCTCCAGCATGTCGTGTAGCTCCTCGAGTGACGGCGCGACGGGGACCGGTCGGTTGTGGAACAGGTGCAGCGCGCGGTGTAGCGAATCGCCGAACGAGAGCGCCGGCGACGGCGACCGCGGCACGCGATCCTCGAATTGGAACTTGAACTTGGCGGGGCAGGTCTCGTACGTGTTGATGCTGGAGTAGGACAGGCGGATGTGCCGGCGCTCGCTCGCGCGAGCGGCGAGGGTCGTGGCGGCGCGCTGTCCCATCGGCGCTCGAGTGTAGGAGCGTGCTCGAGGGATTACAAGCCTGTAGTTATCCCCACGGGATTCACGGTCGGGACAAACCGGGCTCGGTGTGGAAAGCGTGGGGAACGACTGTGGAAGGAATGACAGGCTTGTAGTTCGTCCCGGTCGAACGTAGACTCGCGTGGCTTTGAGCGGCCGGAGCTTCGTCCACCTCCACACGCACACCGAGTTCTCGCTGCTCGACGGCGCCTCCCGCGTGACGCAACTGTTCGAGCGAGCGGCCCTCGAGGGGATGCCGGCCCTCGCGATGACGGATCACGGTGTCATGTTCGGCGCGCTCGACTTCTACGAGGCCGGCGTCCGCGCGAGCGTGAAACCGATCCTCGGCGTCGAGGCGTACGTCGCGCCGACCTCGCGGTTCGAGCGCATGCCGGGGGAGAGCGAGGAGAAGTATCGCCACCTCACGATCCTGGCGAAGGACGAGACGGGCTATCGGAACCTGCTCCGGTTGGTCACCGACGCGCACCTGGAGGGCTTCTACCACCGGCCGAGGATCGACAAGGAGCTGCTTTCCGAGCGTGCCGAAGGACTGATCGGTCTCTCCGGATGCATGGCGTCCGAGACCGCACAGCTGCTCATGGCGGGGCAGGACGAGAAGGCGGCAGACGTCGCGCGTACCTACGGCGACATCTTCGGCGCGGGGAACTTCTTCATGGAGATCCAGGACCACGGCATGGCGGAGCAGCGGCGGCTGCTCCCCAAGCTCGTCGAGCTGTCGCGGTCCACCGGCCTGCCGCTCGTGGCGACGAACGATTCCCACTACACCGAGCGCGAGGACGCGAAGGCGCACGACGTTCTCCTGTGCATCCAACAACAGAAGGTACAGACCGACACGAACCGGCTGCGGTTCGAGAGCGACGAGTTCTACCTGAAGAGTGCCGATGAGATGCGCGAGGTGTTCCGGGAGTTCCCGGCTGCCTGCGACAACACCCTCGCCATCGCCGAGATGTGCGAGCTCACCTTGCGCTTCGGCGATGACGTCTCCGCAGAGGAGCGGTTCCACGTCCCGACGTTCGAGCCGCCCGAAGGACTGGACCGCGACACGTACCTCCGACACCTCGTCGAGGACGGTGCGCGCGAGCGATACGGGGAGCTCAGCAGGGAGATCCGAGACCGGATCGATCGCGAGCTCGGCGTGATCGCGTCGATGGGCTTCTCCGGCTACTTCCTGATCGTGTGGGACTTGATCCGCTTCGCGCGCGAGAACGGGATCCGCGTCGGTCCGGGGCGCGGCTCGGCGGCGGGTTCGGTCGTGTCGTACTCGCTCCGGATCACCGACCTCGACCCGCTGCGGTACGACCTGATCTTCGAGCGGTTCCTGAACCCCGGGCGGATCCAGATGCCCGACATCGACATGGACTTCGACGAGCGCCGGCGCGACGAGGTGATCCGCTACGTGGCGTCGAAGTACGGCTCCGACCACGTCGCGCAGATCATCACGTTCCAGACGATCAAGGGGAAACAGGGCATCCGAGACTCGGCCCGGGTCCTCGGCTTCCCGGCGAGCGTGGGCGACCGCCTGTGCAAGATGTATCCGGCCGCCGTGCTCGGCCGCGAGCACCCCATCGACGAGGCCCTCCGGCTCTCGCCCGAGCTCCGGGACTCGTACGAGCGCGAACCCGAGTCGCGCGAGATCGTGGACAGCGCTCGGGCGCTCGAGGGCCTCCGTAGGGAGGACTCGGTGCACGCCGCGGGCGTCGTGATCGGCGACGCGCCGCTCGTGAACTACCTGCCGCTGAAGCTCTCGAAGGACTCGCGTGACGACTCACGTCGCATCGTCACGCAGTTCGACATGCACGGCGTCGAGAAGCTCGGGCTGCTGAAGATGGACTTCCTCGGCCTGCGGACACTCTCGGTGATCGAGGACACCCTGTCGCACCTGCGGCGCACCGGCATCGACCTCGACATCGACCACGTCCCGCTCGACGACGAAGGCGTCTACGAGATGCTCGACGGCGGCGTCACCACCGGTGTCTTCCAGCTGGAAGGCGCGGGCATGCGCTCGCTCATCAAGCAGCTCTCGCCGGACCGGTTCGAGGACCTGATGGCGCTCGTCGCCTTGTACCGGCCCGGTCCGCTGAACGCGGGGATGCACGTCGAGTATGCGGAGCGCAAGCACGGGCGGAAGCCGGTCGCGTACCCGCATGCCGACCTCGAGGAGATCCTCGCGGGGACGTACGGGATCATGGTCTACCAGGAGCAGGTCATGCAGATCGCCGTACGCATGGCCGGCTACTCGATGGCCGAGGCAGACATGCTTCGCCAAGCCATGGGGAAGAAGATCCGCGCGAAGCTTCTCATCCACCGCGAGAAGTTCATCGACGGATGCAAGACGAATGGATACCCGGAGCGGCTCGCACGGGAGATGTTCGATCTCATGGAGCCGTTCGCCGACTACGGCTTCAATGCCTCGCACGCGTGCGCCTACGCGTACATCGCGTATCAGACCGCGTTCCTGAAGCGCCATCATCCGATCGAGTACATGTCGGCCGTTCTCACGAGCGTGAAAGACGACAAGGATCGCAAGCCCTACTACCTGAATGCGTGCCGGCTGATGGGCCTCGAGGTGCTCCCGCCCGACGTGAACGAATCCGAACAGGACTTCGCGCCGGCGCCTGGTGACGGACGGAGGATCCGGTTCGGCCTGTCCGCGGTTCGGAACGTCGGAGCGGGGGCCGTGCAGCAGATCATCGAGGCACGGCGCTCGAAGGGCGCGTTCACGGGTTTCGCCGACTTCTGTCGCAAGGTGGACCCGTCCGTGCTCACGAAGAAGGTGCTCGAGAGCCTGGTCTACGCGGGCGCGTTCGACTCCCTCGGGTACGCGCGCGGGGCGCTGATCCAGACGCACGAGAAGGTCTCGGTCCCCATCGCCGCGGAGCGCAAGGCGGAGGCGGCGGGCCAGCCCTCGCTGTTCGGCGGCGGCGATCGAGCGGCGACGGACGTCCAGGAAACGGTCCTGGTCGGGGACGAGTTCGACCGGCGAACACTCCTTCGATTGGAGAAGGAGGTGCTCGGGCAGTTCGTGACCGATCACCCGCTCCTCGAGGTGAAGGAAGTGCTGGCCGCACAGACCGATATGGAGCTCTCGGAGGTCGGGGGGCTCGGCGACGGCGACGTCGTCACCGTCGCCGGCATCGTCGGGTTCGTGACGCGGAAGTTCACGAAGAAGGGAGAGCCGTTCGCGCAGTTCCGCTTGGAGGACCTCACCGGCGGCGTGATCGTCGTGGCCTTCCCCAACGTGTACGAGCGCGTTCCCGAGCTGATCGAGACCGACGCCATCGTGCTCGTGAAAGGGCGGGCCGATCTCCGAGGACGCGAGCTCCAGCTCCGCGCGCTCGAGATCCGCGAGCCGGACCTCGGGATCGAGCGGCAGACACCGCCCGACCATCTGCTCGTCGTGGACGTGCCCGCGGCAAGCTGCACGAACGCCGTCATCGCCAAGCTCCGCGAGCTGCTCGGTGCGCACGCGGGCCGGACGCCGGTCCAGGTTCGGTTCCTGTCTTCGCGCGGCGTGACGCCGCTCGACGTGGGGACGTACCGCGTCGATCCGAACGCCGGCGTGCTGTCCGAGCTTCGAGCGCTCCTCGGTGCGGAGGCCGTGAAGGTCATCCCGCGCCGGGATACACGCGTCGTCGCGGTGCCGGATCTCGTGGTGCGCTGACGCGTACGCTTCGCGCGTGACGTTCGAGATCATTCCCGCGATCGACATCGCCCGCGGACGTCTCGTCAGACTTTCCGGCGGTGAGGTCGAACCGGTCCAGGCCGACGGGGGGAACCCCGTCGCAGCGGCGGCGCGATTCGTCGACGCCGGTGCCACCCGGCTCCATGTCGTCGACGTCGACCTCGCGACGACCGGCACGCCGGCGAACCTCGAGCACCTGGCGTCGATCGCGGCGCTCGGCGTTCCGGTCCAGGGCAGCGGCGGCGTCACCACGCGTGGTCACGTCGACGCCTTCCTCGAGGCCGGCGCCGAGCGCGTCGTGCTCGGGTCGGCGGCGTTCGCGAACAGAACGGCGGCCGAGGAGTTGCTCGAAGCGTGCGGCGATCGGCTGTGCGTGGGCATCGAGGCGGACGGCGCGACCATCCGCCCGAGGAATACGGATCACGATCTCGCGCTGTGGGACACGCTCCAGTGGCTCGAGGGCCTGGATGTCGCCCGGTTCGTGTTCACGGACGTGCGCCGCGATTCCGCCGGACCCGACCTCGACGGCGTCTGGGCGCTCGCCATGCACACCGGCAAGCCGGTGCTTGCGTCGGGCGGGGTGCGCTCGATCGACGATCTTCGAGCGATCGCGTCGCTCGCCGGCACGGTCGAGGGCGCAATCGTCGGGCGCGCGCTCCACGAACATCTCGATCTGGCGGAGGCGCGGCGCGCCATCGCGGGCTGACCCATCGCCGCCACGGGCCGCACACGTAGACTCCCTGCCCACCGATGGGCTTCCTCAGTGACGTCGTCGACGAGGTGAAACGCCGACTCGAGCGCCATCCGCTCGACGACTCGCGAATGATGAACCTCGCCCTGGGGCTGCCGCCGACACGTCCGTTCGCGGGCGCGCTGTGGTCCTCGCGGCCACCGGCGGTGATCGCCGAGGTGAAACGAGCGTCGCCGTCGGCCGGAAGGATCGGCGACGTCGAAGCCGCCGGTCGAGCACGGCAGTACGAGAGGGCGGGCGCGTCGGCCGTCTCGGTGCTCACGGAGGCGAATCACTTCGATGGCGCTCTCGCCGATCTTCGTGCGGCCCACCTGGCCGTCTCGATCCCCGTCCTGCGCAAGGACTTCCTGGTGCACCCGTCGCAGCTGATCGAGTCCCGCGTCGAGGGGGCCGACGCTGTCCTGCTGATCGCGGCGGCGCTGTCCGAACCGGAGCTGAAGGCGATGCTCAATGCGTGCGACGATCTCGGCCTCGAGGCGCTGGTCGAGTCGCACACGGAGGAGGATCTGGACAAGGCGCTCGGGACGGACGCGAAGGTTATCGGGGTGAACGCGCGCGATCTGGAGAGCCTCGAGATCGACCTCGAACGCGCGCTCTCGCTGCTGAAGGGCGTTCCCCGCGACCGTATCGCCGTGCTGGAGAGCGGCGTGAGCGAGCGCGAGGACGTCGAGCGTGCGGTCGGCGCCGGTGCGCGAGCGGTGCTGGTCGGCGAGACGCTGATGCGCGCCGAAGACGTCGGCGCGACCCTTCGCGCGTTGCGAGGCGAACGATGAGCGTCACGGCCCCGACGCTCCCCGACGCGCGCGGACGGTTCGGCCGGTTCGGCGGCCGTTACGTCCCCGAGATCCTCATCCCGGCGCTCGACGAGCTGGCCATCGCCTGGTCCGATCTCCGCGACGACGCGGCGTTCCGCGGCGAGCTCGACGCGCTGTTGCGCGACTACGTCGGCCGGCCCTCGCCGCTCACGTTCGCCTCGCGCCTGTCGGACGCGCTCGGTTACCGGATCTGGCTGAAGCGCGAGGACCTGAATCACACCGGCGCCCACAAGATCAACAACACGCTCGGGCAGGTGCTGCTCGCGCGACGTCTCGGCAAGCGACGGATCATCGCGGAGACGGGCGCCGGGATGCACGGCGTCGCCACGGCGACGGCGTCTGCTCTGTTCGGGCTGCCGTGCGTCGTGTACATGGGAGAGGAGGACACCGTCCGCCAGGCGCCGAACGTCGCGCGGATGCAGCTCCTCGGCGCCGAGGTCGTCACCGTCACGTCGGGCAGCCGAACGCTGAAGGACGCGATGAACGAGGCGATGCGCGACTGGGCGGCGTCCGTTCGCGAGACGCACTACGTGATCGGCTCGGTCGCCGGACCACATCCGTTCCCCGTTCTCGTCCGCGAGTTCCAGCGCGTGATCGGAGAGGAGACGCGGTCGCAGCTCCGCGACGTGGAGGGACGCGATCCCGACGCCGTCGTCGCGTGCGTCGGCGGCGGGAGCAACGCGATGGGAATCTTCGCCGCGTTCGTCGGGGCGCCGGACGTCCGGCTGATCGGCGTGGAGGCCGGCGGACGAGGCGACGGGCCGGGGGAGCACTGCCGCTCCCTGACGCTCGGCGAGCCCGGTGTGCTCCACGGCTCGCTGTCGTATCTGCTGCAGGACGAGGACGGGCAGGTGCTGCCGACGCACTCGATCTCGGCCGGGCTCGACTACCCGGGCGTCGGCCCGGAGCACTCCTATCTGAAGGAGTCCGGCCGTGCCGAGTACGTCGCCGCGACCGATGCGCAGGCGCTCGAGGGGTTCCAGGCATTGGCCAGGAACGAAGGGATCTTGCCGGCGCTCGAGCCGGCCCACGCCATCGGCTGGCTCCTCACCAGGCCGCTGCCCGATGGCTCGCTCGTCGTGGTGAACGTCTCGGGTCGCGGCGACAAGGACCTCGAAACGGTCCGCACGGCGCTCGGCGTCGATGCCGTCGCAACCCCGTGACCGGCGATCTGGAGGTCGCGCTCCGAAAGCGCCGGGACGCCGGAGGGCGCGCGTTCGTCCCCTACGTCACGGGCGGGCTCGACGGTGTGGACGCCGATCTGTTGCGCGGCCTCGCCGCCGCCGGCGCCGATGCGATCGAGGTCGGCATCCCGTTCTCCGACCCGGTGATGGATGGCGGCGTGATCCAGGAGGCGTCGCGCCGCGCGTTGGAAGCGGGTACGCGCCCCGAAGACGTGCTGCGCACCATCCACGGCGCGAGCGTCGACGTTCCGGTCGCCGTGATGACGTACTTCAACCCGGTTCTTCGTCACGGCGTGAGGGCGTTCCTCGACGACGCGGCCGACGCCGGCGTCGCGGGCGTCATCGTTCCGGACCTCCCCGTGGACGAAGCGGACGACGTCGCCGCGGCGTGCAGGTCCGCCGGGGTCGCGCCGGTGTTCCTCGCCGCGCCCGGCACCAGCCCCCAACGCCTCCGCGCGATCGCGGGGGTCGCCGCGGGATTCGTCTACTGCGTCGCGACGTACGGGGTGACCGGCGAGCGCGAGGCGCTGTCGGGAACCGCGGCGCAGGTCGTCGAGGCGCTCCGCCCGCTCACCGACCTGCCGTTGCTGGTCGGCGTGGGGATCGGGACGCCGGAGCAGGCCGCCGAGGCGTGCCGGTTCGCCGACGGTGTCGTCGTCGGCAGCGCGCTCGTCCGGCCCCTGCTGGGGGGCGATCCGGACGCCGCCGTCCGGCTCGCCGGCGCGTTCCGCGACGCCGTCCCGTCCTGAGGCACCCCCGCGTACATCGAGCAGTCCCCCGAGCGTGCCGGTTGCGTACTGATACGCGAAAGCCCGGTGGCCGCGGCCGCGGCCGATGTGATAGGTAGCAGGCGATCGACTCGAAGGAGGGGGTTCATGAGGAAGCGCAGGTTCTTTGGCCTGCTCGCGCTCTTCGCAGCGCTGACCCTCGTCACCGCCGCGTGTGCGGACGACGACGGCGACGGCACCGGCACCGACGGTGACGGCGGCGCTGCTGCAGCGTGCGACGAGGACGAGTTCGGCTGCGTCGAGTACGCGGAGGGCGAGCCGATCCACCTGGCGACGCTTCTGTCGATCTCGGGCGCGACCGCGGCTCTCGGGACCGACAGCAACCGCGGAGTGGAGCTGGCGATCGACAACCTCGACGACTCGCTCGACGGGACGCCCGGGCAGCTCCTCGGGCGTGACATCGAGGTGACCCAAGAGGACGACGGCTGCGCGGCCGAGGGCGGCCAGGCGGGTGGCACGGCGCTCGCTGCCGACGAGACGATCGTTGCCGTCATCGGCACGACGTGCTCGAGCGCGGCGCTCGGCGTGGCCGACACGATCCTCTCGGACGGAGGGATCCTTACCTTCTCGCCGTCCAACACCAACCCCGGGCTCACGTCGGAGGAGGCGCACCAGCCGTTCTACGCGCGCACCGCGCACAACGACCTGATCCAGGGCGCGATCGTGGCGGAGTTCGTCTTCAACGAGTTGGGCGTCGACTCGGCGGCGACCATCAACGACGAGAGCCCCTACGCCGATGGTCTCGCGGCGGCGTTCCGCGACACGTTCGAGGGCCTCGGCGGGACGATCACCACCGTCGAGCAGGTTCAGAGCACGGACGAGGACCTCAGCGCCGTTCTCCGAAGCGTCGCCGAGGGCGACCCCGGTGTCGTGTACGGGCCGAACTTCAACCCGGTCTGTGCGCTCACGTACTCCCAGGGAGCGGACATCTTCCCAGCGGAAACGATCCAGGTCGGCTCGGACGGGTGTCTGGAGAGCGCGTTCTTCGAGCTCGCCGGAAGTCCGGC
>CALGFI010000068.1 GCA_937881155.1 uncultured bacterium
GACCGACCGAGGGCGCATGGCTCACGCCGACCCCGAGGAGGAACCGGCCGGGATAGGCGTCGGTGAGCATCCACCAGCCGTTCGCCATAGCGATCGGATCGCGTGCCCACATGTTGGCGATGCCGGTCGCGACGACCGCCCGTTCGGTCGATGCGAGGAGCCAACCGGCGTGACTGAACGCCTCGCGGGACTCGACGCCCTCGCCAAACCAGATGGCGCCGTAGCCGAGGGATTCGATCTCCGCCGCGGCGTCGCGCTCCTCCGCCGCCGTTTGCGTCTCGAGCGCGAAGCTCCACACGCCCACCCTGCCGAGCGCAGTGCGGAGCGCGTCGCGCTCCCGCCGAAGCTCGAGGTCGGCGGGTTCCTCCATGGCGGTCGGACCCTATCAGGGTGTTTCGCGCAGTCAGATCGAAGCGAACGGACCCTGCCGTTGGGGACGGCAGGGCCCGTTCGGGAACGCTCCTAGCGGGCTTCGCCCACCGTCACCGGCTCGCGTTCGGGCTCGACGGGCTCCGCGACCTGCTCGGCCTCGTGTCCCTCCACGCGCAGCTGCGGCAGCCACTCGAGCCACTTCGGCAGGTACCAGTTGAGGTTGCCGAGCAGCTTCATCGACGACGGCACCAGGATCGACCGGACGATCGTCGCGTCCAGGAAGACCGCGACAGCCAGGCCGAACCCCAACTGCTGCATGGGCGCCAGCCGTCCCGCCGCGAACCCGGCGAACACCGCAACCATGATCAGCGCGCATCCGGTGATCAGCCCTCCGGTGCTTCGCAGGCCGTACGCGACGGACCCAGCGTTGTCCCCCGTGAAGTCGAACCGCTCCCGGATCCGCGTCAGCAGGAACACGTGATAGTCCATCGACAGCCCGAACAGGATCGCGAACAGGAACAGCGGGATCCACGCCTCGATCGACTCGACCTGCTGGAAGTTCAGCGCGTCCGCGATGTCCTTCACGAAGCCCGGTCCGACGCCCTGTTGGAAGAACGCCACCACCAGCCCGTACGCGGCGCCGACCGAGAGCAGGTTCAGGATGATCGCCTTCACCGGAAGGACGATGGAGCGGAACACCACCGTCAGCAGCAGGAACGACAGACCGAGGACGAACGCGAACACGATCGGCGTGTACGTGTCGGCGAGGTCGAAGAAATCGACGTTGAACGCGGTCTCGCCGCCGACCAGCACCTCCGCGTCGACACCGGTGAACGCCTGGGGAACGTACTCATCGCGCAGATCGCGGAGACCCGCGATCGACGCGTCCTCGTAGATGTCGCCGCTGAACGGGATGGGGAGCAGGGCAAGGTCGCCGGCCTCGTTCGGCAGCAGCTCACCGGGCGGACCGAAACGGTCGTCGGCTCCGACGGTGCTCTCGAGCTCTGCGATGGCCGCCTGAACTTCCGGCGAGGCGATGTCCCCGTCGATGACGACCTGCGCCGGATCGGTGAGGCCGCCCGCGAAGTTGTCCTCGAGCAGGACGAACGCCTGCTTGGCCTCGATGTCGTCCGGCAACGTGCTCACGCCCGAGGTGCCGGTATGGATGCTGAAGTACGGAAGCGCGAGCACGACCATCAGGCCGCCCGCCGCGAGCAGGCTGAGGACCGGACGACGCATGACCCCCCGAGACGCCCAGTCCCAGAACCCGGTGCCTGCCTCGACTCGACCCGCGTTCCTCCGCACGCGCAGGGTGTTGACCTTGTCGCCGAGCACAGCGAGCAGCGCGGGCAGCAACGTCATCGCGGCCGCAACCGCGCCGATCACGACGAAGATCGCGCCCGCTGCAAGCGCGCCGAAGATCGTCGTCGGAACGATCAGCAGGCCGAGGAGTGCGATCACGACGGTCATGCCGCTGAAGAACACGGCCCGGCTGGCGGTTCCACCAGCATGCGCGATGGCCTCGAGTTTCTCGCGACCGTGGAGCCGCTCCTCGCGGTACCTCGCGATGATGAACAGCGAGTAGTCGATGCCGACCGCCAGGCCGATCATCGTGATCATGTTCTGGACGAAGAACGAGAAATCGAACACGAGTCCGGCGAGCGCCGTGAGGCCCATCGCCGTCCCGATCGCGAACGCCGCGAGGAGGATGGGCACGATGCCGGCGACGACCGCACCGAGCACGACGAGCAGAACGACAAGCGCCACGACCACACCGATCGTCTCGCCCTTGACGATGTCCTCCTCGATGACCTCCTGGAACTCGTTGAACACGGTGGCCGGACCGACGAGGTACGTCTCGAAGCCCTCGGGAGCCTCGACGGACCTCACCGCCTCGTCCAGGAGGACCGCGTCGTCGCTCAGCACGTCCTCGTCGGTGTGCGTCATGAGGACCGGGAGCAACGCGGAGTCGCCGTCTTCCGACACCTCTCCGTCCTCGGTCAGGTAGCTGCCAACGTGCGTGACGACCGAGTCGTCGAGCGCGTCGACCTCCGCCTGGATCGCCCCGACGTACTCCGCGAATGCTGGGTCGTCCACGGTCGCGGTCTCGGAGGTGACGAGGACGAGCTCCGTGTCCGGCTCGGGACCGCCGCGCAGTCGGTCCTCGACGAGCTGCGCCGCCTCCTTCGACTCCGGGTTGTTCGTGAAGTCGATGCCGTTCGTCAGCGCGTCGTTGAACAGCCCTGCCGATACGAGCGTGAACGACCCCACCAGGATCACGAGCCAGGCGCCGAACGTCCGCCACGGATGACGGCTGCTCGCGCGGGCGATCGATTCCGGGTTCAGCCTCATAGGCCCTCTCCTCTCTCTCTTCTCTCCGGGGCTCATTGCGCGAGCGCCGGTCCACCGCTATACTTACGGCATATGCTTACAGCGTACGGAGTATAGGCGTACGATGTAAGGTGTCAACCCCCGAGCCACCGAAGTATTCCGGGCGCGGGTGAACGGAGACGAACGTGAAGACGGCCGCACGACGATCGAAAGCCGAACGAGCACGACGGCCCGTCGGCCGTGCTCCCCTCACGCGTGAGCGCGTCCTCGAGACCGCGCTGCGGGTGATGGATCAGGACGGGCTCGAGGCCGTGACGATGCGGCGGATCGGTCGCGAGCTCGGCGTCGAGGCCATGTCGCTCTACAACCACGTCGAGGACAAGGACGACATCCTTGCCGGCGTTGTGGAGATGGCCATGGGCGAGTTCCGCTTCCCCGAACCGAGCGGTCACTGGGAGACGGACGCCCGGGCGATGGCCTACGAGTGGCGACGGCTCATGACGCTGCATCCGCCGCTTTGCGAGCTCCTCGCGGAGCGGCACAAGCCGCTCGAAGGGCTCGCTGCGTTCCGGGCCATGGACGCGGCGCTGGGCGTCCTCCGTGCTGCCGGCCTGTCGGATCGCGACGCCGCGCAGGCGTTCAACGCGATGGGCAGCTACATCCTCGGGTTCGTCGTGATGGAGCAGGGACTCATGCTCGGCCAGGACGAGGGACACGCCCGCCAGCACGAGCACGCGATGGAAGGGATTCGCCAGGCAGGGCTGGAGAACGTGGCGGCCGTCCTGCCGTACTTCGTGGAGTGCGCGCCGGATCAGCAGTTCGAGTTCGGGCTCGACCTGATCTTCCGTGGCGTCGAGGCGGCCGCCCGAAAGAACGCCGCAACCGCGAACTAACGCAGACCGAGCTCGCGCCCCACGCGGCCGAAGATCTCGAGCGCCTCGTCGAGGTCCTCGTGCGTGTGCTCGGCGGTAACGATCGTACGGACCCGTGCGAGGCCCTTCGCGACCGTCGGGTACACGATCGCCGGCGTGAACACGCCCTCCTCGAACAAGCGTCGCGCGAAGGTCTGCGTCGCCTCTTCGTCTTCGGTGACGACCGGCGTGATCGGCGTCTCGCTGGCGCCGGTGTCGAAGCCGAGCTCGCGAAGTCCGTCCTTGAAGGCGCGCGTGTTGTCCCACAGGCGCTCGAGCCGATCGGGCTCGTCCGCGATGATGTCGAGCGCTTCGATGCATGCGGCGACGACGGCGGGGGGCGCGCTCGTCGAGAACAGGAACGGACGCCCCCGGTTCACGAGCCACTCGATCAGCGCTCGGGGGCCCGCGATGAACCCCCCGAGCACACCGATCGCCTTCGACAGCGTCCCGACCTGGATGTCGACGCGCCCGTGCAAGCCGAAGTGATCAACCGTTCCGGCGCCCCCCTTGCCGAGGACGCCCGATGCGTGCGCGTCGTCGATCATCATGATGGCGCCCCGGCGTTCGGCGACCTCGACGAGGTCCGGCAGCGGCGCGATGTCGCCGTCCATCGAGAACACGCCGTCGGTGATCAGCAGCTGACGTCGTCCCGGCCGGGCGGTCTCCGCGAGCAGCTCATCCGCGTGCTGCGCGTCCTTGTGATCGAACACCTTGATCTCCGCGCGCGACAGCCGCGCGCCGTCGATGATCGACGCGTGGTTCAGGCGGTCGCTGACGATCACGTCTTCCTTGTCCAGGACCGCGGCGACCGTTCCGGCGTTCGCCGTGAACCCCGACTGGAACATGAGGGCGTCCTCGGCGTGCTTGAACTCGGCGAATCGGCGCTCGAGCTCCTCGTGCATCGTCATGGTGCCGGCGATCGTGCGGACCGCGCCGGTTCCGGCACCGAGCTCCGCTGCGGCGCTCGAGGCGGCGGCGTTCATACGCGGATGGTTCGCCAGGCCGAGGTAGTTGTTCGACGCGAGATTGATCACGTCGCGGCCGTCGAACCGCGCACGCGCGCCCGTAGGGCCTTCCAGCGTACGCGGACGGATCGCCAGTCCCTGCGACTCGAGCTCGGCGAGACGTTCCTTCAGAAAGTCGAGCGAACCCGCCATCGCGCCCACGCTAACGCATGCGATAGCGTCGGACGATGGCGATGGAGGTCGACGCGTTCCTGGCCGACTCCGTCGTCGCCGTTCAGGGCAAGCTGTACGCGCTCGGCGTGGGCTGGAACCGGATCGTCGTTCCGACGTTTCCGGCTCGCCACGATCGCATCGGCATCGGATTGCTGTTTCGATTGCCCGCCGGCACACGGAACGAGCGTCGTCGGTTCGACCTCCGCGTCGAGGGTCCCGACGGACGGGAGATCCAGCTGGGCACGGGATCCAGCGGCTTCGGCGGCCGGCTCGGCGGCGAGTTCACCGCCGGCGCGGCTGACGAGCAGATCGTCCCGATCGCGTTGAACCTGAACGGCATGCCGCTCACGGCGGCCGGTGACTATCGCTTCGTCGTGTCCCTCGGCGGGGACGACGTCAAGGTCCTGCCGTTCAGTGTGGCGCACATCTCGAGCGCGCCATCGACCGAACCGCCGGCCACCGGAACGGCGGGCTACCTCTGACGCTGCGGGACGAGCGCATCACGCCCCCGGGAACATGATCACCTTTGCCGCCCGTCCCGACGCGGCCGTCTCGAACGCCTCGTCGTACCGCTCGAGCCCGAAACGATGCGTGATCACCGGAGAGATGTCGACGCGGCCCGTCGAGAGCAGGGTCGTCGTCTGCTGCCAGGTTCGGAACATCTCACGGCCGGTGATCCCGAGGATCTTCGCCTCCTTGAAGATCACCTGATCGTTGAGGTCGAGCGTGACCGGCGCGTCCGGAAGTCCGAGCAGCGACATCCGCCCTCCGCGCGCGAGCATCTTCGTTCCCTGATCGATCGCGCGCGCGTTCCCCGACATCTCGAGCACGACCTCGGCGCCGTTGCCGTCGGTCTCACGGAGGACGACCTCCACCGGATCCTCGACGGTCGGATCGACCAACAGGTCGGCCCCCATACCGCCGGCGAGGGCGCGACGCTCGTCGTTCGGCTCGATCGCGAACACCTTCCACGCGCCGAGCGCCCTCGCGATGGCGACGGAGAACAGCCCGATGGGACCGCAGCCGATCACGGCTACCGGGTTCGTGAGCAGGTCCTCGCCGCCCTCGGTCCCGAACGCCGCATGCACCGCGTTCCCGAACGGCTCCATCACCGACGCGTGATCGGGATCGATCCCCTCGCCCACGATCCACACGTTCGCGGCCGGCACGACCACGTATTCGGCGAAGGCTCCTTCGGTGTCGACACCGAGGATGCGAAGGTTCCTGCAGATGTGAGCGCGGCCGGTACGACACGTGGAGCAGATCCCGCACGCGATGTGGGTCTCGGCCGCGACGAAGGCGCCGGGCGCGACGTGATGGACCTCCGGTCCCACCGTCTCGACCCACCCCGCCACCTCGTGGCCGAACGTCATCGGCAGGCCGGGGATCCGGCCCTGCGCCCACTCGTTCCAGTCGAAGATGTGGAGATCGGTGCCGCAGATCGAGGCCGCGTGGACGCGGACGAGGACCTCGCCCTCGCCGGGCTCTGGTACCGGGATGTCCTCCAGGTCGGCGCCGCGACGCGCCGATGTCTTCCGCAGGGCGCGCATCGTGCCCATCCATTGGAGCGTACCCGCTCGCGTGCGGGACGCGCGGTCGAGGAACCCGCCGACGGCCGTAGGTCGTCAAAGCGCGAACAGCCGACGGTCGAGGCGCCGCCGAGTGGGGCCTCGACGAGAAGGAGGACCAGTCATGAAGACGCGCACCATCGCGATCGCCCTCGCCGCCGTGGCGCTCCTCGCGGCTTGCGGCCGACTGAGCGACGACGGCGCGGGTGACGGCGACGGTGACGGCAACGGATCGATCTTGCACCCGACCGGAGCGAACGACCTCGTGCTCCGTATCGCCACCGGCGGGGGCTTCGTCCCGGTGGAGTTCAACCTCCGCTCGTTGCCCGGCATCTCCATCTACGGCGACGGCAGGATGATCGTCGAGGGGCCGGTGATCGAGATCTATCCAGGCCCCGCCATGCCGAACCTGCAGGTCCGCCAGCTCACCGAGGAGGCGGTGCAGGCAATCCTGCGCGAGGCCCGCGTGGCAGGACTCCTCGGCGCCGACGCGACGTTCGACTACCCCTGCGTGACGGACCTGCCGACCACGACGTTCACGGTGGTTGCGGAAGGCCGGACCCACACCGTCTCCGCCTACGCGCTCGGGTTCACCGAGGCCGCGGAGGAGCCGGCCCAGTGCCCGGGCGTCGACGCCGAGGCGCGCCAAGCCCTCTACGACTTCGAGGTCAAGATCGGCGACCTCGCGAGCTGGCTGCCCGAGGGTTCGTTCGGCCCGGAGGAGCCGTTCGAGCCGAGCGAGATGCGGGTGTATGTCCTTCCGTACCGCGGCGACCCCGAGCTCGAGCAGCCCCCGGTGGACTGGCCGATCCTTCCGGGGCTCGATCGGTTCGGAGAGCCCGACGCGAACATGACCGACGTCCGCTGCGGCGTCGTCGCCGGCGACGACCTCTCGACGCTCCTGCCGGAGGCGCAGTCGGCCAACCAGCTCACGCCATGGGTGAGCGATTCCGGCGAGTTCGCCCTCGTGTTCCGTCCGCTCTTGCCGGACGAGCACACCTGCTGAGGGCCTCCCGTGGGACCGGACCCGTCGTCCGGTCCCACGGCTACTCAACGCTCGTTTCAGGTGACGTGTCCTCGCCTCGTCCCCGAACGGGCTTAATGACACCCTCGGGTCTGTAGACGGTCAACTCCCCCCTTCGACGAGCCGATATCTACGGCACGGAGA
>CALGFI010000069.1 GCA_937881155.1 uncultured bacterium
TGAGCCGCTCGATGCCGGCGAGCACGAGGTCGATCCCGGATCGAGCGAACCGGTGGGGGTGGCTCATGCAACGCGTTCCGCACTACCCGAGCGGAACGACGAGCGCGAAGCGCGACCCGGCGGGTGAGCTCTCCACGCGGAGGTCTCCTCCGAGCGCTTCGACGATGCGCTTGGCGAGCGCGAGGCCGAGGCCCGCACCTGGGCCGGTCCGGGCGGGATCCGCGCGGAAGAACGGCTCGAACACACGGGCGGCGTCCTCCGCGGACATCCCCTCGCCGGTGTCGATGACGGTCACCTCGAGCCCGTCGCTCGAACGCTGCGCCTCGACGCGGACCGTGCCGTCGGCCGGAGTATGGCGAACGGCGTTCACCAGCAGGTTCTGAAGCACACGCGCGAGACGTGGAGAGCAGGGCGCGGCCTCGATGCCGTTCAGGCTCGTGAGGAGCGTGACGCGCTTGTCCTCCGCCTCGTGCTCCACGATGGCGACGGCCGAGTCGACGACCTCCCCGAGATGCGACCGCGCCGTCTCGAGCTCGATCGCGCCGGCGTCGAGCTGCGCGAGCTCGAACAGGTCGTCCACCATCGCGACGACCTGCTCGATCGACCGGCGCATCTCGCCGGCGTAACGGCGCAGCGTCGCCCGATCGTCGACCACGCCGTCGTCGATCGCCTCGACCATCGCGCGCAGGCTCGCGAGGGGCGTCCGCAGGTCGTGCGACACGGCGGTGACGAGATCACGACGCGTCGTTTCCGCCGCGCGCTCGCGCTCGAGTGCGACCTCGAGCCGCCCGGCCATCTCGTCGAACGTCCGCGACAGCAGCTCGAGCTCGGGCCCGGCGCCGAGCGGACCAGTTCGCCTCGCAAGATCCGTGTTCCCGTACGCCTCGGCAGTCGTTGTGAGCCGGCGGATCGCCCGCGATGTCGACCGTGCGATCACGACGGCGGCGGAGATCCCCACACCGACCGAGTACACGAGGATCACGGCGACGAGCGTCGCGTCGTGAGAGCTGACGAACATCTGCTGCGAGAGGACCCACACGTTGGCGAGCGCCATCACGACGCCGAGCGCGGCGACCGACACGAAGCGTTGACCGAGCGTCGCCGACTTCAGCAGACGTCCGGCGATCCACATCGCTAGCACGGTCACCGTGAGCGCCGGCAGGATGAACGCCGCGAGCTGAACGATCTCGTCGCCGCCCATACCCGTGAGCGCGGCGACGGCGAACGTGCCGAGCGCGCCGGCGGCGGCCACGACCGTGAGCAGCAGGAGCGCGCCCAACCCTTTCATGGGTCGAACCGATACCCGACGCCCCACACCGTGACGAGGTGTCGCGGCCGCGACGGGTCGTGCTCGATCTTCTCGCGGAGGCGGCGGACGTGGACCGTCACGGTGCCGGTGTCGCCGCTCCATGCGAAGTCCCAGACCTCCTCGAGCAGCTCCGCCCGCGTGAACGCTCGGCCCGGGCTCGAGGCGAGCAGATGCAGGAGGTCGAACTCCTTTCGGGTGAGCGGCACCGGCCGACCGGCGCGGCGGACCTCGCGGCGGTGTGCGTCGATCTCGAGGTCGTCGAAGGCGAGGACGCGATCGTCGACGTGTGAGTCACCCGCGCCGCGACGGAGCACCGCCCGGACCCGCGCGACGACCTCGCGGGGCGAGAAGGGCTTCGTCACGTAGTCGTCGGCGCCCAGCTCGAGTCCGACGATCCGATCCGTCTCGTCCCCCTTGGCCGTCAGCATGATCACGGCGGGACGCGGGTCGTCGCGGCCGCCGTCGCGGATCCGCCGGAAGACCTCAAGGCCGTCGATGCGAGGAAGCATCAGATCGAGCAGGACGAGGTCGGGCGTCGTCGCCGCGTAGGTCGCGAGCGCCTGCTCACCGTCCTCGGCGACGTCGACGGCGTAGCCCTCCCGCTCGAGGTACCTCGCGAGCACCTCGCGAACCATCGGCTCGTCGTCGACGACGAGGACCCGCGTTGCGTCCATCGCTCCCATCATCGCCCCGCGATGGTTTCCGAATCCTTACATCATGGGTGGCCCGGCAAGGATTCACCGTCCCGGAACCGCCTCGTAAGGATCCTGTAAGCACGGGTGGGCAAGGCTCGGTGGGATGCCGGACGTGATCTTGCCCGTCTTGAACGAGGTCTCGTCGATCCCGTGGGTCCTCGGACGGATGCCCACTGGGTACCGACCGATCGTCGTCGACAACGGCTCCACGGACGGCTCCGCGTTCGTCGCGCGCAAGCTTCACGCCCGCGTTGTGGCCGAGCCGCGTCGCGGCTTCGGCGCGGCCTGCGCCGCCGGCCTGGTGGCCGCCGAGGCCGACGTCGTCGCGTTCATGGATTGCGACGGGTCACTCGACCCCGCGGACCTGCCGACGGTCGTGGGTCCCGTGGAAGCGGGAGACGCGGACCTCGTCCTCGGCGCGCGCGTGACGTCCACACGGGGCGCGTGGCCGGCGCACGCGCGCCTGGCCAATCGCGTCCTGGCGCGTCTGGTCCGTCGCCGCACCCGCCTCGCGTTGCGCGACCTCGGACCGATGCGTGCGGCTCAACGCGCGGCGTTGCTGGATCTCGCGATCCGCGACCGCCGGTTCGGCTGGCCGCTCGAGATGGTGGTACGCGCGGCGGACGCCGGGTGGCGTGTCCACGACGTGCCCGTCCCGTACTACCCGCGGCACGGACGCTCGAAGGTCACCGGCACGGTGCTCGGGACGGCTCGAGCAGTACGGGACATGGCGGAGGTTCTTTCCCGATGAGGGTCGACGTCGTCGTGTTCGCGAAGACGCCGCGACCGGGGCGTTCGAAGACGCGCCTGCATCCGCCGTGCACGTTCGTCGAGGCGGCCGACCTCGCAGCCGCAGCTTTGTTCGACACGCTGCGCGCGGTCGAGGCGACGTCGATCGACGGTCGTCGGGTCCTCGCGCTCGAGGGCCCGCCGCCGGCCGGGCTCTCACCGCGGTGGGACGTCGTGCCTCAGCGAGGACACGGCCTCGACGAGCGACTCGCGTCTGTTTTCGAGGACGTCGACGGCCCAGCCCTGCTCATCGGTATGGACACGCCGCAGCTCACGCCCGCACTCCTGGAGGCGGCGACGATGCGGCTGGTCGACGCCGACGCGGTGCTCGGCGACGCGGTCGACGGCGGCTACTGGGCGATCGGCCTCCGCCGGCCGAACGCATCCGCATTCCTCGGCGTCCCCATGAGTGTGCCCACGACCGCGATCCGGACGCGCGAGCGCCTCAGGACCCTCGGGTTGCACGTGGCCGATCTTCCGCGCCTTCGTGACGTCGACACGATCGACGACGCGTGGGCGGTGGCACTCGAGG
Source organism: uncultured bacterium (assembly GCA_937881155.1). Taxonomy (GTDB): domain Bacteria; phylum Actinomycetota; class UBA4738; order UBA4738; family HRBIN12; genus CALGFI01. Next base: position 3,326 of record CALGFI010000069.1, read on the forward strand.
CGCCGACGTCGCGGTTCGCGGCCACGCTTCGCGCGATCGCGCCACGGCTCGCTCCTCGGCCGGGCGTAGGCAGCGACGTGGCTGGTGTGGCGG
>CALGFI010000070.1 GCA_937881155.1 uncultured bacterium
GCGCTCCACCGCGATCACGGCGTGGAGATGATCTTCCACGACGCGGCGGAACGGTTCGAGGGTGACGGCCGGTTCGAGGCGCTCGTGACCAAGGAAGGTCGGAGGATCGAGGGCGAGATGGCCGTCGTCGGTATCGGCGTGCAGCCGGTCACGGAGGTGGCTGAGAAGAGCGACGTTCCCACGGACAACGGCATCCCCGTCGACGCGACATTGCGGACGTCGGTCGACGGGATCTGGGCGATCGGCGACGTCGCGCGGCACCACCATCCGGTGTTCGGCTCGATCCGCGTGGAGCACTTCGACAACGCGCTGAAGATGGGGGAGCACGTCGCCAAGAACTTGCTCGGCGCGAACGAGGTCTTCGACGACGCGCATTGGTTCTGGTCCGACCAGTACGACACGGAGATCCAGATGTCGGGGTTCGCGACCGAATGGGACCAGACGGTGATCAGAGGGAACGTCGACGAGCGGAGGTTCGCCGCGTTCCTGCTGAAGGACGGCCGGCTGCTCTCGACCTTCAGCATGAACTGGAAGCACGACGTGCGCCGTTCGATGCCGCTGATCGTCGCTGGCGTCCGCCCGGACCCCGCGCGGCTCGCCGATCCCGAGGTCGACCTCCGCAAGCTCAAGCCGCCGAGCGACTGATCGCGCAGCTGACGTCCGCGATCGCTGTCGGGACGCTGCACCGCCGGTGATACGCTGACCGCGTTCGTTCCTCGAACGACCCCCCGTAAGGAGCAATGCGGATGAACCGGCCCGAGATCCTCCTTGCCCCGGGGCCGACGCCGATCCCGCCCGAAGTGTTACTCGCACAAGGCAGCCCGCTCGTCTACCACCGCGGACCCGGCTTCGGCGCGTTGATGCGTCAGGTGACGGAGCGATTGAAGCAGCTCTATCGGACCGATCGCGCCGACGTGCTGCTGATGACGTCGTCGGGAACGGGCGGACTCGAGTCGGCGATCCAGAACGTCCTCTCGCCCGGCGACGAGGTGCTCGTGCCACTCGCCGGCTACTTCTCCGAGCGCTGGACCAAGCTCGCCGAGGCGCATCGGCTCGTCGTTCGGACAATCGAGTACGAGTGGGGCCGTCGCGTCGACTCTGCTGACGTCGCGGCCGCGCTCGCCGAGACTCCCGTCAAGGCGGTGTTGCTCACGCACTCCGAGACGTCGACGGGCGTCATCCAGCCGGTTCGAGAGCTCGCGCGCGTCGCGCGCGACGCGGGCGCGCTCGTGATCGTCGACGTCGTCTCGAGCCTGGGCGCAGTTCCGTTCGCCTTCGACGAGTGGGGGGTCGACGTCGCCGTCGGCGGGTCGCAGAAGGCCCTGTCGGCGTCACCCGGGCTCGCCTTCGTCGCGATCTCCGAACGCGCATGGCAGGCGCACGAGCGCTCGACGATGTCACGGTTCTACTTCGACTGGAGCGCGTACAAGCGGTATGCCGAGCTGCCGCATCCGGAGAACCCGTGGACCCCCGCGATCAGCGTGATGCAGGGCCTCGCCGCCGCGCTCGAGCTCTACTTCGAGGACGGGGTCGACGGCGCGATGCGCCGCCACCAGATGCTGTCAGGCGCGGTCAAGGAGGGCGTGCAGGCGCTGGGCCTCGACCTGTTCGGCGAGGGGCTGGATGACAACTGGACGGTGACGGCCATCCGCGCCCCCGAGGGGATCGATGCCGACACGATCAGCGACCGGATCCGTTCGGACTTCGGCGTGGTGATCGCGCCGGGTCAGGGACCGCTCCGCGGGAAGGTCTTCCGCATCGGGCACTTCGGCTATTACAGCGAGCTCGACATCGTGCGCGGGCTCGCCGCGCTCGAGATGACGCTGGAACGGCTGGGCTACCCGGTGAAGCGCGGCGCGGCCGTCGCCGCCGCCGAGGGCGTGTTTCAGGAGCACGCCTCGAGGGACGGGGTTGGCACCGAGCGCGGCTAGCGACACATGAAGGTCCTCGTCACCGAGCCGCTGTCGGACGCGGGGCTCGAGCTCCTTGGCCGCGACTTCCAGGTCGACGTGCGCCTGGAGCTCGCTGACGGCGACCTGAAGCAGGAGATCGCGCCGTACGACGCGCTCGTCGTGCGTTCGCAGACAGATGTGACCTCCGACGTGATCGCGGCCGGCGAGAACCTCAAGGTGATCGCACGCGCCGGCATCGGTCTCGACAACGTCGACGTCGAGGCGGCAACGCGACGTGGCGTGATGGTGGTGAACGCGCCGCAGTCGAACATCGTGTCGGCGGCCGAGCACACGATCGCGCTCATGCTCGCGCAGGCGCGCAACGTCCCTCAGGCGAACGACGACCTCAAGTCGGGACGGTGGGACCGCGCTAAGTACCAGGGCGTCGAGCTCCAGGGCAAGACGCTCGGCGTCCTCGGCCTGGGACGCGTCGGCGCGCTCGTGACGCAGCGGGCGACGGCGTTCGGCATGCGCGTGATCGCGTTCGACCCGTACGTTCCGAAGGAGCGGGCCAAGGAGATGGGCATCGAGCTCATGCCGACGCTCGAGGCGCTCCTCGTGCAGGCCGACTTCATCTCCATCCACCTTCCTCGGACGCCCGACACCGAACGGCTGATCGGCGAACGCGAGCTCGCGCTGATGAAGGAGGGCGCGCGGATCGTGAACACGGCGCGCGGCGGCATCGTCGACGAGGATGCACTGGCGAAGGCGATCGAGGACGGCAAGCTCGCCGGCGCCGCGCTCGACGTGTTCGAGGCCGAACCGACCACCGATTCGCCGCTGTTCGAGTTCGATCAGGTCGTGGTCACGCCGCACCTCGGGGCCGCAACGGCAGAGGCGCAGGACAAGGCTGGCGCCGCGATCGCCGAGATGGTCCGGCTCGCGCTCTCGGGCGAGTTCGTCCCCTACGCCGTGAACGTCTCAGCAGCGGCCGAGGTCACCGAGACCGTCCGGCCGTTCCTCCCGCTTGCGCAGAAGCTCGGCGCGCTCGTCACCGGCCTCGCGCCGGGGGCGGTTCGGCGTGTCGAGGCGCAGTACCTCGGACGGATCGCCGAGAGCGACACGCGCGTACTCACGCTCGGCGTGGTGAAGGGGGTGCTGTCCGGCGTCGTTCACGAGCCTGTCTCGTACGTGAATGCGCCGACCATCGCGCGGGAGCGGGGGATCGCGATCAGCGAGACGCGCTCGACCGTCTCGAGCGACTACGTGAACCTGATCCACGTCCGCGCGGATACCGACGAGGGACCGGTGAGCGTCGCAGGAACGCTCGTCGGCAAGCGGAACGCCGAGCGGGTCATGCAGGTGAACGACTACGACATCGAGATGGCGCCCGCGCGGTTCATGCTGTTCTTCACGTACATCGACCGGCCGGGAATCATCGGCAAGGTGGGCACCATCCTCGGCGAACATCAGATCAACATCGCGACGATGGACGTCGGCCGGCCCACGCGGGGCGGAACCGCGTTGATGGGACTCACCCTCGACAGCCCTGTGCCCGCCGACGTGATCGAACGCATCCGCGCCGACATCGAGGCCGGTCCCGCGCGGTTCATCGTGTTGCCCGACTGAATCGAAACGTCGACGAACTTCGCGACCAAACCCTTCCAACCGCGCGCGATCGCGTGCTATCCTTCCGCGGACATGTTGCGACTCCAGGTGTTCATCAGGGATCGGAAGGGCCTCCGCACGCCCTTCCCGGCTGCGGGCTGACACCCGCGCCCGCCGCCCGGCGGGCTCCCAGAACACCGAAACCCTCGTTCCACCGAGCCGTAGGAGTCGTCCGATGCGCACCTCAACCAAGCAGACGCCGCCCAGGACCGCCGTTCGTCGCATCGCGGCCGGCCGTCTGATCTCGATCACCGGCGGGGCCGCCGCGTACACCGCACTCGGCTTCACCGTGTGGGACCAGACGCACTCGCCGTGGATGCAGGCGGGCCGTCTGATCTCCATCACCGGCGGGGCTGCCGCGTACACCGCGCTCGGCTTCACCGTGTGGGAACAGACGCACTCGCCGTGGATGCAGGCGCTGTCGTTGCTGCTCACGTTCGGCGTAGCGGGCATCCTCGGGCCGTTCGCCGGAGCGCTCGGCGACCGCTTCGACCGGCGCCGCGTCATGGTCGTGTCCGAGCTGGTCTCCGCGGGGTTCTTCGCCGCGATGGCGCTGGTTCACGATGCCGGCCCGCTGATCGCGCTCGCGTTCGGCTCGGCACTCGCGGAGCTGCCGTTCTTCTCCGCGTCGCGTGCCGCGATCCCTTCGCTGATTCAGGACGACGAGCACCTGTCGTGGGCGAACAGCCTCGTCACTGTGGGAGTGAATGCGGGCATCGCCGTGGGGCCGGTCATCGGTGGCGTCTTGCTCGCTGCGTTCGGCGACGCGTCGTGGGTGTTCGGGATCAACGCGATCTCGTTCGTCCTGTCGGTCCTGATCACGCTCTCGGTGCACGCCCGGTTCCAGGATGACCGCGAACCAGCCGAGCACGGCGAGCACGACGGCTTCGCGGCAGGACTCACGTTCCTGTGGCGTGACGCCGTGCTGCGGCGGCTGGCAGCCGCGTGGCTCGTCTTCGTCATCGGGATGGGCATGAGCATGGTCGCCGACGCTCCCCTTGCCGAGCACTTCGGCGCGGGAGAGGTTGGATTCGGGTTCCTGATCGCGTGCTGGGGGCTCGGCTCGGTGCTCGGTTCGGCCGCCGGCCGATGGATGAGCCCCCGGACCGAACCGAAATGGCTCGTCGCCGCGGCGTTCGGCATCGCCATCTCGGCGATCGGGGTCGGTCTCGCGCCCGCGTTCGCGCTCGTGCTCGTCTCGCTCCTCGTGATGGGCACGTCGGACGGGCTCACGATCGTGGCGGAGAACGGGATCATGCAGCGACGGACGCCCGACGCGATCAGGAGCCGCACGATGGGCGCGTTCGAGGCCGTCATCTCGCTGGGACTGGCGATCTCGTACATCGTCGCGGGACCGGTGCTCGACGCGGTGACACCGCAGGGCGTGTACCTGATCGGCGGCGCCACGGCGCTCGCCGCCGCGGTGATGCTGGTCCCGCTGCGGAACCTGCGGCCGGTCGGTGAGGACGAAGCGATCCCGCCGCCGGCGGCGCCGGGAGCGACCGTCGTCGGCGAGCCCGTCGCCGTCGCGGTGGACCGAACGTCACGATGACGCCCCCCGGGCGGGTCCCGGGGGCTGGCACGATGAGCGAAGCGCGTTCATCCAACCTGACGGTTCGGCTTGAACGGCCGTTCAGCGATATGGTTCCATGCGCATGCTTACGGCATGCAGGCGAACACCTACGACGCCATCGTGATCGGCGGGGGCCACAACGGCCTGGTCGCCGCCGCCTATCTGGC
>CALGFI010000071.1 GCA_937881155.1 uncultured bacterium
GTGCGAAGGGCACACGTCCTCGCACGCTCGGCACGCGAGGCAGAGATCCATGAATCCGGCGAACGTGTCGTCGACGTTCGCCACACCCTCGTTCACCGCGCGCATCGCGGCGATCCGGCCTCGTGGCGAGGCCGACTCCTCACCGGTCAGCCGGTACGTCGGGCAGTGCGGGAGGCACAGCCCGCACGCGACGCACGATGCGAGATCCCCAGCCGCCGGCGCGTCATCCGCGAAGGGCCACCGGGGCTGGGCGCCCGGAAGTGGGCCGATGAACCGCGTGCCCTCCGGCATTTCCGCGCCGAGCGCGGTTCGTTCGTTCCTCGTGTCCATCCCACGGCGATGCTATCGCCGCATCGACACACGACCCGGGCGGACGCCGCCGCTCAGCCAGTGTTCTGCAGACCCGCCGCGACGCCGTTGATCGTGATCTTCACCACTCGGTCGAGCCGTGCCTCGCGTTCGGCGTCGAGCTGACCCGCTCGAAGCTCGGCGAGGCATCGCGCCTGGATGAACGAGAGCGCGTCGACGTACGGGTTGCGCAGGTCGATCGCCCGCCGGAGGATCGGCCGGCCGTCGAGCGGTCGGTCGTGTTCGGCGACTGCGAGCACCATCCGCTCCGTCAGCGCGAACTCGCGCTCGATCTCTTCGGCCAGGTCGGGACGCCGGCCGAGTCCGAGGTAGAGCTGGGCCACGGGCAGGTCGGCCTTGGCCAGGCTGAGCTCGGCGTTCTCGATGAACGAGTTGAAGAACCCCCACGTTCGGTGCATCTCGCGGAGCTCGCGCATGCCGCCGCGTTCGGACGCGACCGCCTGGAGCCCGCTGCCGAGGCCGAACCACCCCGGCAGGTTGCACCGGTTCTGCGTCCACGCGAACACCCACGGGATCGCGCGCAGCGCGTCGAGGTCGTCGCCCGACGTACGCCGCGCCGGTCGCGAGCCGATCCGCAGGCCGCCGATCTCGTCGGCGGGCGTGACCATCGAGAAGAACGCCGCGAATCCGTCGCGTCCGACCAGCGAGCGGTAGGCGCGCTCCGACACCTCCGCGATGCGTGATCCCGTCGGCCCGAACCGTTCCCAGTGTGCTGTGGCTTCCTTCTCGTGCGTGGGCGTGGATGCGAGCAACACGGCGTTCGCGATCTGCTCGAGATGCCGGACGGCGATCCGCAGGTTGCCGTACCGGGCGAACGTGACCTCGCCTTGCTCCGTGATCTTGAACCGGCCGGCCACCGACGCCGCGGCCTGCCCCAGGATCGCGCGGTTCGCCGGGCCGCCGCCGCGACCGAGCGCGCCGCCTCGCCCGTGGAACAGGGTGAGCTCGACGTCGTTGCGCTCGGCCCACGCCGCCAGATCGGCCTGGGCCCGGTACAACGCGAGGTTCGCCGCGAACACGCCGACGTCTTTCGCGGAGTCCGAGTAGCCGAGCATCACCTCGAACCGGCGTGCGCGCTCGTCGAGACGCCGTCGCATGCCGGGCAGAGCGATCAGCTCATCGAGGACCGCCGTCGCGCGTTCCAGATCCGCGCGCGACTCGAACAGGGGGACGACGTGGATCGCCAGTGAGCCGTCGGGGACGGCGATCCGCGCGAGCGCGTAGACGCCCACGACGTCGGTCACCGTGTGCGTGAAGCTCACGACGTACCGCCGGCAGGCATGAGGGCCGAAGCGCCGCTGGACGTCGGCCATCGCGCGGAACGTCTCCAGAACCTCACGCGTTCGCTCCGACGTCGTTTCCTCGCGAACCGCTGAGGCATCGAGCGCGTCGAGCGCCGTCGCGTCGTCTGCCACTTCCGGTACGAGCTCGTGAAGCGCCTCGGCGTGAACGTCGGCGTGCTGTCTCGTCTCCAGCTCCACGAGATGGAACCCGAACGTCTCCACCTGCCAGACGAGGTGCTGCAGCTCGCCGTACGCGAGTCGCACGGCACCCGACGCGACGAGCGAGTCCTGAACCAAACGAAGATCCGCGGCGAGGTCGTCCGGGCTCTCGTAGGCCCCCGCCCGACCGGTCCTCGTGGCCTGCAACCGCTCCGCGACGATCGACAGCTTCCGCCGGTGACTCGCCTCGCCGAACCGCAACGCGCGGCCGGCGAAATCCTGGAACGCGCGCTCGTCCTGCCGCAGCGACTCGGCAAGATCGTCCGACGGTGGAACGTGCCCGTCCGAGACGGTGATGGCTCGCCCGATCCGGCGCGTCGCCGTCTCCAGTCCGCGCACCACGTGGTCGGACGCGATCTCGGCCGCCGCGCGGGTCACGTCGGGCGTGACGTTCGGATTGCCGTCGCGATCGCCGCCGATCCAGCTTCCCCACCGGACGAAGGGACGAACGACCGGCGTGCGCTCGCCGCTGCCGCCGTCGCCGAGGAGGCCGTCGAGCTCGCGATACAGGATCGGCGTGGCGACGAACAACGTCTGATCGAACAGCGCCATCGCCGCGCGGACCTCGTCGAGCGGATCCGGCGCGTGCGCTCTGAGCGGATCGGTTCGCCAGAGCGTCGTGATCTCTTCGAGCAGCCGGCGATCGGTCTCGGCCTCATCCGCCTTCGACGTACGCGGGTCGTCGAGCCGCTCGAGGAGGGCCGAGATCCGCCACAGCGCCTCGACCACGGCGCGACGCCGCGCCTCGGTCGGGTGCGCGGTCAGCACCGGCGAGATCTCGAGCCGGCCGACGAGGTCCAGGAGTGTCGTCTCGCCGTCGCGTTCGCGCACGGTCGCCACGGCAGCCGCGAGGGAGTCGTGCACGGGATCGTCGCCCCGGCCGCGCTGGCGAAGCGCTCGGACGCGGTGATGTTCCTCCGCCAGGTTGACGAGCTGGAAGTAGATCGTGAACGCGCGCGCGACGCGCTCGGCTCGATGTGCGTCCATCGCCTCCACGAGCTCCAGGACATCGTGCCGGCGTTCGTTCGTCGGCTCGCGCCGGTGGGAGATCGTGGCGCGACGGAGCCGCTCGACGTCGGCGAGGAGTTCCGGGCCTTCCGCCTCCTCGATCACGCGTCCGAGGAGCGCGCCGAGGTGCTTGACCTCTCGGCGGAGCGGGGCCGGGACGTCGTCGTCCGAAGGCATCCCGTCTCAGACCCGGCCCCAACCCCGGCCGGGCGCCAGCACGCCGTTGGGATCGAACGCCGCCTTCAGCCGTCGCTGGACCTCCGGCGCGGGTATCCGATTGTCGCCGAGGCCGCCGGGCCCCCGGATCACCGGGGCGATCCCGCCGGCCTCGCGCACCCGCCGGCGAAGCGTGTCGAGCGGAGCGTCGGCGTGATCGAGACCCACCCAGGCGATCCCCACGCCGACGAGTGCGCTCCAGCGTTCGCCCTCGACGACGTCGCCGAGCCGCGACGGCGTGACCGCGACCTCCGACACGACCGGAGCGTCGTCCCAGAGGCTCGACATGGGGAACGGAGCATCGTCTGCCTCATCCACCGGTTCGGTGACGTCACGCGCGGCGCGCGACTGTTCGTCGACCTCGGCGGTCCAGCCCTCCAGTCGAAGCTCGACACCGTCCGGCGTGGCGATGATGCCGGCCGCCGCGGGCACCGCGTCGAGGAGCGCGGTAGCCATCGTCAGATCGCCGCGGAATCGCAGCGTCCGCCGGCGTTGTGGGAGCGGACGCACCTTGAGCGCAACCTGCGCGATGACTCCGAGTGTGCCGAGCGAGCCGGAGAGGAGCTTGTGAACGTCGTAGCCGGTGACGTTCTTCACGGTCCGCGCGCCGCTCCGAACGAACCGGCCGTCGCCCGTCACGACCTCGGCCTCGAGCACCGTATCGCGGAGCGGCCCGAACTTGAGCCGTCGCGGGCTCGACGCCGAGCTCGCGACGAGTCCGCCGACCGTCGCGGCATCCGGCGCGTCGGCGGGCCACTCCTGTCCGCCGTCCGCCAGGAGACTCCGAAGCGTGCCGACCCGCATGCCGGCCTCGACGACGGCGATCATCTCGGCCGGCTCGTAGGCGACGAGCGAATCGAGCTGCGTCGTCCACAGCTCGCCGTCGACTTCGGAAGGGTTTCCCTTGTCGAGGTGCTGCCCGCCGCCGACGACGAGCATGCGTCGTCCTTCGGCGTTTGCCCGACGAACCTCTTCAACGAGGTCTCGCTTCGTTTGCGGGTGGATCCGCGGAACGGTGGTCACAGCCAGGCGCCTTCGGGAAGCTCGGCGGCAGCGCGCGCCGCGTCGTTACCGCGCGCCATGGCGAAGTCACCGCATCGAGCGCCGTCGGGAAGCACCTTCAGCGGGTTCATCCGGGCGTCGGGATCGAACGCCGAACGAACGCACGCCTGCGCCGAGAGATCCTCGGCGGTGAACACGAGGGGCATGAAGTCACGCTTCTCCAGACCGATGCCGTGCTCGCCGGAGAGCGCTCCGCCGGCATCGACGCAGAGCCTGACGATCTCCTCGCTCGCGGCGAGGACGCGCTCGAGCGTTCCCGGAACCGTCCGGTCGAACGAGAGCAACGGATGGAGGTTGCCGTCGCCCGCGTGGAACACGTTCGTCACGATGAGGTCGTGGCGCTCGGCGATGTCGTACACGCCGGCGAGGACGTCGACGAGCTTGGACCGCGGTACGACGCAGTCGTGGAGGTGGTAGTGCGGCGCGATCTGAGCGACCGCGCCGAACGCCGACTTCCGCCCCTTCCAGATCAGGGCACGTTCGGCCTCGTCCGCCGCGACGCGGATCGTTCGAACGCCATTGGCGCTCGCCGCCGACTCGACCGCGGCCGCCTGCTCCTCGACCGCGGCCTCCGTTCCGTCGACCTCGACGATGAGGATCGCGGCGGCGTCGGTCGGGTAGCCCGCGTGCGCGAACCGCTCGGCGGCGACGACGATCCCGTTGTCCATCATCTCGACGGCGGCCGGAACGACCCCGCTCGCGATGATCGCCGAGACCGTTGCGGCGCACTCGGCGACGGTCTCGAAGTCGAGCAGCATGGTCCGGACGGCCGGCGGCAGGGGCGTCAGCCGGACGCACACGGCGGCGACGACGCCGAGCGTTCCCTCCGACCCGACCATGACTGCCCGAAGGTCGTAGCCGGCCGTCTCGGGACCCTCGGAGCCGAGCCGCTCGACGTTGCCGTCGGGCAAGACGACGTCGAGCGCGAGGACGTGGTTCGACGTCACGCCGTACGCGAGGCAGTGCGGTCCGCCCGCGTTCGTGCTCACGTTCCCGCCGATCGAGGACGTTTGCTGCGACGACGGGTCGGGTGCGTAGGTGAACCCGTACGGCCGGAGCGCGTTCGCCAGGTCGAGGTTCGCCAACCCCGGCTCCACCCACGCGAGGCGATCGGCCGGACGTACCTCGATGAGGTCGGTCATCTTCGACGTGACCACCACGAGCGCGTCGCCGATCGGCGTCGACCCGCCGGCGAGGCCGGTCCCCGAGCCGCGCGGCACGATCGGCAGGCCGTGCTCGCCGGCGATCCGAACGCACGCAACCACGTCCGGTAGTCGCCGGGGGAACGCCACGAGCGCGCATCCACCCTCGACGAGCGACGCGTCGCGCGCGTACAGACGGAGGGCGAGCGGATCGGAGAGGACCTCGGATTGACCGAGCGCATCCTCGAGTGCACGACGAGCTGCCTCGACGTCGGCCATGACGCACGGTCAGGCTAACGCGGTCCGTCGAGCGGTTGAACGCTGCGCTAGGCGACGCGGCCGGGCTGACCCTCGGGCGTCGACAGCGGTCGGCCCTCCGCCGCCCACTCCTCGAGCCCACCCTTCAGGTTGTGGGCCGTGAACCCCCGCGCCTGCAGCATCAGCGCGCCGAGCTCGCTGCGGTTGCCCGAACGACACACGACGACGGTTTCCTTCTTCGGATCGAGCCGGTCGACGGCGCCGGCCAGGATCGAGTTCAGCGGGATGTGGATCGAGCCCTCGATGCGCCCCGCCTCCCACTCGTCGGGCTCACGGCAGTCGACGATCTGCACCTCGTGGAGGCGCTCGGCGAGGCCGCTTGAGGTCGTGAGATCGCTCGTGGTGTCTCCACACACGTGAGGGAACGGGAAACGCAATGCTAGCAGCGCGTCCGCGTACGACTCACTCGCCGAGGGCGCGATGGAACGCGTCGAAGGCTTCGTCGTCGAACAGCACGAAGCGAACCTCGTCCACAGATGTGCGCGCGCCGCGCACCGCGTGGATCGCCACGGATGCTGCCTCCTCGACCGGGTACCCGAACACGCCCGTGGAGATCGCGGGGAACGCCACGGTCTTCGCGCCGAGCTCGTCGGCGACGCGCAACGCCTCCAGGTGGCAGGCCTCGAGCAGCCGCGCCGGTTCGTCCACGCGGTCGTAGACGGGCCCCACGGTATGGATCACCCACCCCGCCGGCAGCTCACCCGCTGTCGTCGCCACCGCCTGCCCGGTCGGAAGACCGTCCTGGAAGCGCGTCCGCCGGACCTCTTTGCACGCCTCGAGGATCGCCGGGCCGCCTTTGCGGTGGATCGCGCCGTCGACGCCACCGCCTCCGAGCAGGGACGAATTCGCCGCGTTCACCACGGCGTCGACGTGCTGTTCGGTGATGTCGCCGCGCGCGAGCGTGATCCGCGGAGCCACCACGTCAGCGTAGCCTCCGCCGAGCCACCGGTTCGACCTGGGAACGCCACCTGCGGTTCAATACGGGTACCTGAACCGAACCAAGGACACGGAGGGAAGCGTGGCCGAGATCGTGATGGACGACGTATCGAAGGTCTATCCGGATGGAACCGTCGGCATCTCGGACCTCAGCCTGAACATCAAGGACGGCGAGTTCATCGTGCTCGTCGGCCCGTCGGGCTGCGGCAAGACCACCGCGCTACGGATGGTCGCCGGACTCGAGAGCATCACCGGCGGAACGATCAGCATCGGCGACCGGGTCGTGAACGCGGTTCCCCCGAAGGAACGCGACATCGCGATGGTGTTCCAGAACTACGCGCTGTATCCGCACATGAGCGTGTACGACAACATGGCGTTCGGGCTGAAGCTGCGGAAGCTGTCGAAGGAGGAGATCGACCGGCGCGTGAGGCAGGCCGCGACGATCCTCGGACTGGACGACTTCCTTCAACGCAAGCCGAAGGCGCTCTCGGGCGGCCAGCGCCAGCGCGTGGCGATGGGTCGCGCGATCGTGCGCGAACCGAAGGCGTTCCTCATGGACGAGCCGCTGTCGAACCTGGACGCGAAGCTCCGCGTGCAGATGCGTTCGGAGATCGCTCGCATCCAGCACGAGCTCGGCGTGACGACCCTGTACGTGACGCATGACCAGACCGAAGCGATGACGATGGGCGACCGCGTCGCGGTTATCCGCAAGGGTTCGCTGCAGCAGGCCGACACGCCGCAGTACCTGTACGACCACCCGGTGAACCTGTTCGTCGCCGGGTTCATCGGCTCACCGGC
>CALGFI010000072.1 GCA_937881155.1 uncultured bacterium
CTGCGTCGCCGGTCGACGAGGACCTTGGCGATCTCCTCCCACTCTGGCCCCTCGAGGAGCCGCACCGCTGCCGGGAACTCGTCGAGCGCGGTGTCGCGGCCCTTCCGCCTGGTCGTGATGATCAGCTCGTGCGCTCCGGGAAGTCCTGGGATCGATTGCTCCTCGGGTCCCGGTTCGCGTTTGGAGAGCACGTACACCTTCCCGTTGCGGTACGCGAACCACGCCGGCACCGACCGGCGGGTGCCGTTCACGTCGACTCCGACCCAGACCACGTCGGACTTCCGGAACCCGTCCTCGACCTCGCGCGGGAGCTTCGTCGCCGCCGTCTGAACATAGACCGGGAGCTCGACCTCGCCGACGATCTCGCCCTCGAGGACGAACGACGCGAGGTAGGCGCCCGTCTCGTCGAAGTGAGCGTCCGCAACGCGATCGGTCTCGATGGTGAGGTCCATGCTCCCGAGCATCCGGCGCACCTGCGGGCCCCACCGGTAAACAAGGCGCCCGGAGGGTCCGTAGAACTGGACCTCCTCGGAGACGACGCCGGTCGGAACCTTCCACGCCCGGTACATCGTGAACGCGGTAGACCAGGCGCCCGGAGGGTCCGTAGAACTGGACCTCTTCGGAGACGACGCCGGTCGGCACCTTCCACGCGCGGTAGATCGTGAAGGGGAGTGCGCGACCCGGCGAGCCGACGAGATACAGGCCGGGTGCGGCGCGCTCGCCATCGACCGCCCACACGCGGTCGTCCACGACGTTCGCGAAGACGAGCTCGCCGACCGGCATCGGTGGGCAAGGATAGCGAAGCGCAGCCCCTAGCTCGTCAGGCGCTCCGCGCCAACCACAGACGCGGCTCCTCGAGCTCGGGCAGCGATGGGAGCGCCTCGGCGCCCGACCACATGCGCGAGAGCGTCGCCTCGTCGGTGAGCTCGACGACGGTGTCGCAGAACGCGCGCCCGAGCCGGTACTGCTCCCGCTTCACCTCGATCCCGACGAGCCGTTCGAGAACCGGATCCGTCCGCTCGCTCTCGCGGTAGCGCCGCATCGCCTCGTCGATCTGGCGGTACGAGCGGAGCATCGACGCGCCGAGCGAATGCATGACGTGATCGCCGTAACCCTCCGCGGCACTCATGAACGCTTGGATGCGACCGAGCTTCAGCCGCTGCTCGTCGTCGAGCACAGCACCGAAGATGCCCTCGTCGCCAGAGAACATGTCCTGCATCGCCTCGGGGTTCGACGGGTCGAGCGCTTGGAGCCGGCTCTGCAATCCCTCGACGTCGAGACGGAGCGTCGACGTGTAGTCGTCGAGGAGTTCGCGGAAGCGGGGGAGCGTCCACGACCGGGCGAACTCGAACCGGTGCGTCACCTCGTGGATCGCGACCCACGTGCGGAACTCCGTCGAGTCGAGGCTCCAGTCCTTCTCGAAGGCGGCGATGTTCGGGATGACGAAGAGCAGGGTGCCCGAGCCACCGGCACGCGGGAGCGCGATGTCGTACTGGCCCAGGACGTGTTGTCCGAGCGTTCCGAGCACCGTGCCGACCTGCGCGCCGAGCAGGAGCGGCGAGAGCTGTCCGACCAGTTGCGTCATGCCCCGCGCTTCCTCCGCCTCGGGCAGCGCCTCGCGCTGCGCGCGCACGACGGCGTCGCCGATCTTCGCCGCCGCCGGCTCGAGGAGAGCCCGGAGTCCCTCGATGTTCGCCTCGACCCATCGCGAGCGCCGGACCGTCTCGACGCGCGCCACGTCGCCCGGCGGTTCGAGCCCGGTGAACTCGGCGACCCGGAGCTCCGCGACGCGCACCGCCTCCTCGAACGCGCGTTGGTCCTCCAGCGTTGGTGCCGGGTCCTCGGCCGACCACGACGCGGAAGCGATGCCGACCTGACGTGCGAGCTCCCAGTTGACGGGTCCGCTGGACGACGAGAGCACCCGCTGGATCTCGCGGAACAGCGGCACGTCGTTCCAGATGTCGCCCATTGGAACGCCGAACGGATTGTCCTCGGGTCGCTGGCTCACACGGCCATCCTACGGCCGCGACCCGGTTACGCCTGCGCGACGAGATACGCGGTCGTTACCATGGGCCGCGTGCGCGATGACCTGCTCGTCGACGTCTCGCCCAATGCGATCGTTCCCGAACGCGCGATCGGCTTCGTCGCCGATCCCGGTGCCGGGGGGATCTGCTCCTTCCTCGGTACCGTGCGTGATCACTCCGACGCGGGCGACGTCACCGGGCTGACGTACGAGGCCTGGCAGGACCTCGCGGTCAAGCGGCTCGAGGGGCTCGGTCAGGAGCTGTTCGACACGTGGCCCGTACGCCGCGTCGCGCTGCTGCATCGGTTCGGCGATCTGGGGATCGGCGACGTGTCCGTCGCGATCGCCGTCTCAGCCCCCCACCGAGCGGCCGCGTTCGAGGCCTGCCGGCATGCGATCGAGAAGCTCAAGCAGGACGTTCCGATCTGGAAGAAGGAGCACCTCGTCTCCGGTGAGTCGAGTTGGGTGATGGGCTCGTGACCGGAGACGGCAGCTGATGGGCCGCGATCTGGCGCTCGATCTCGGAACCGCGAACACGCTCGTCTACAGGCAGGGCGACGGCATCGTGTTCGACCAGCCGACGGTCGTGGCGATGAACACGACCACCGGCGAGGTCGTCTCGACGGGTGAGGACGCCTGGCAAAAGATCAGCGCGCGCTCGGGCAGCGTCGTTGCCGTTCGCCCGCTTCGTCACGGCGTCATGACCGAGTTCGACGTGACGCAGCGGATGATCGGGTCCGTCCTCCGCGGCGTCGGCGTTTCCAAGTTTCCCAAGCCGCGCGTCCTGGTCTGCATCCCGAGCGAGACCTCCGAGGTCGAACGCCGGGCTGTCGAGGAGGCCGTGCGGTCCGCGGGTGGCCGCGGCGTCGTGCTGGTCGAGGAGGCGCTCGCGGCCGCCATCGGCGCAGGCCTGCCCATCCACGAACCCGTGGGAAACCTGATCGTCGACATCGGAGGGGGCACGACCGAGATCGGCGTCGTCTCGATGGGCGGAGTCGTATCGGGGCTCTCGATCCGCGTCGGTGGATTCGACCTCGACGCTTCGATCAGGGAACACATCCGCGTGCGGTACGGCGTCGCGATCGGCGAGAAGGCGGCCGAACAGATCAAGATCGCGATCGGCTCGGCGGTCCCCTCGCCCCGGGCACGAGAGGCGATCGTCACGGGCCGGGAGCTCTCGTCGGGCGCGCCCCGCGAGATCCGACTCGGCGAGGACGAGGTACGTCAGGCGATGTCGCAGCCGGTCGGTCGGATCGTCGAGGCCGCTCGCCGGACGTTGGCCGAGGCGCCGCCCGAGCTCACGCACGACGTCCTGGAGACCGGAACGTTCCTCACGGGCGGCGGTGCGCTCTTGCGCGGTCTCGACCTGCTGCTCTCGCAGGAGTGCGAGGTGCCGGTGCACATGACCGATCGGCCGCTCGAGACCGTCGTGATGGGCGCCGGCGCAATGCTCGAACGCCTCGACGACTACCGGAGCTCGTTCCAGCTCGTCCGCCCCCACTGACCGGAGGCTTTACTGCGCCAGGAAGCGCTCGATCGTCAGGTTGATGAGGTGTCCCAGCTGGTAGATGCCGAATGCCAGCGCGGCCGACCCGACGAACAGCAACGCCAGAAGCTCGACGACGCCCTGAGCTCGGTCGCGCCAGGTCGGGCCGGTGGTCGGCACGCGAAGGTACGTGTAGCCCGGCTCGGGCGGAAGCTCCGCGCGCACATCACCCTGTGACCTCGACTCCGGCTCGAAGCCGACCGGCACCGCCTCTTCGCGCGAAAGCCGCACAGTCGCGAGGTATGCGCCGGCGCCGACGAGCACCGACGCGAGAACGACGACGAAATAGGCCATGGGGTGTTCGACCGGAGCCTACCCCGCTCGGTTCCGGCTACACCAACGCCTCGCGGAGCGCGTTCATTCGGCGCAGCGCGCCTACCATCGAGTCGTGCGCCGGTTCTCCCATGCATGGCTCGTCGTACCCGCCGCCGCCGTCGTCCTGGTTGGCGGGACCGTCTACCTGCCGTTCTATTCGCTCGGGCCGGGACCGGCCCGCGCCGTCCAACCGCTGATCCGCTTCGATGAGCGAACGCGCTACGAATCCGACGGGACGTTCGTGCTCACGTCCGTCCGGTTCAACCAGCTGACGCCGTTCGGTGTCGTCGATGCTTGGCTCGACCCCGACGAGTCGGTGGTCTCTCGAGAAGAGCTGTTCGCACCCGGCGAGACCAAGGAGGAGGAGCGGGAACGCACCATCTCCGAGATGGATCAGAGCAAGCTCGATGCGGCGTACGTGGTCCTCGAGGACCTCACCGACTACCCAGAGGAGCACGGCGACGGCGTGCTGATCCAAGGAGTCGTCGGAGGGTGCGCTGCGGACGGCGAGCTGTATCCGGGCGACCTCGTCACGGCGATCGACGGGAGCGCTGTCGACACGGTGCTCGAGGCGAGACGGATCATCCGAGCCGCACCGGCGGGCAGCGGGCTGGAATTCGACGTCACGGTCGAGGGCGATCGCGAGATGGTCTCGCTCGTTCGCGAGCCCTGCGGCGGCGAAGAGCGACCACTCGTCGGCATCTCGATGATCGAGAGCTTCCCGTTCGACGTCCGCATCTCGAGCGGCGAGATCGGCGGTCCCTCCGCCGGGCTCGCCTGGGCGCTCGGCCTCTACGACCTGCTCACCCCGGGCGACCTCACCGGGGGACGCGCGATCGCTACCACCGGCGCGCTGGCCACCGACGGGACGGTGTTCCCGATCGGGGGTATCGAGGACAAGGTGGTCGGCGCGGCCAAGGCCGGAGCGTCTGTCCTGATCCTTCCGGAGGACAACCTCAGCGATGCACGCGCCGCCGGCCGGGAGGACGTGGAGCTGGTACCGGTCTCGACGTTCGCCGACGCGCTCGAGTTCCTGCAGAGCAACGCGTGATGCCGGACGTTCGATCGAACGGCCGATGATAGGCTGGCCGCCGCTTCCCGACGGCTGAGACACATGGTCACGCGCATCCCACAAGCGAGCACTCCACGTCGCCGACTTCTCGTCGGCATCATCGTCTTCTTGGCGGCGCTCGCCCTCGCGTTCACGGCGTTGTCGGGGTTCTTCATCGACGTGCTGTGGTTCCGCGAGGTGGGGTACTCGCAGGTGTTCTGGTCGATCCTGGGAACGAAGTTCGCGCTCGGCCTCCTGTTCGGCATCGCGTTCTTCCTGCTGTTGTACGCCAACCTGTGGATCGTCAGGCGGATCACCCCTAAGTACCAACCGCTCACGCCCGAGCAAGAGATCATCGAGCGGTACCGATTGCAGTTCGAGCCGTACGCGTGGTGGCTCATCCCATTGTTCGCCGCCGTGATCGCGTTCTTCGTCGGTCTCGGCGTGACGGGACAGTGGCGCACGTTCCTCCTGTGGAGGAACTCGGGCGGCGTCACGTTCGGCGACACCGAGCTGCAGTTCGGACGCGACGCGGCGTTCTACGTCTTCTCGCTCCCGTGGCTCGAGTTCGTGCAGGGGTGGCTGTTCTCTGCGCTGGTCGGCGTGCTCTTGATCAGCGCGGTCGCGCATTACCTGTGGGGTGGGATCCGGCCGAACGCGCCGGCCTTCGCCGAGAAGGTGACGCCGCAGGTGAAGGCACACCTGTCGGTCATCCTCGGACTGATCATGCTGACGAAGGCGTGGGGGTACTACCTTGGGCAGTTCGGCCTGCTGACTTCACCGAGAGGCGTCGTCGCCGGCGCGTCGTACACCGACATCAACGCGAATCTGCCGGCGCTTCGCATCCTGATCTTCATCGCGCTCGTGTGCGCGATCCTGTTCCTCGTGAACACCCGCATGCGCGGGTGGGCGCTCCCCGTTATCGCCGTGGGTCTGCTCGTGCTCGTCTCGATCGCGGCCGGCGCCGCCTACCCGGCGTTCGTCCAGCGGTTCAGCGTGGGCCCGCAGGAACTGCAGCGGGAACGGCCGTTCATCGAGCGGAACATCGAGGCGACGC
>CALGFI010000073.1 GCA_937881155.1 uncultured bacterium
GCGTAGTCGGTGCCGAGGTAGATCGCGACCTGAACCGACGGATCGACGTCCGCGCTCTGGTCGAGCCGAGCGATGACGACGTCGTCGAGCCGGCGGAAGAACTTGTTCGCGATGTACTCGGCCTCGATCTCGTCCGGCCTCGCCCGCCAGTACAGCGTGGTGACCGAGACCGGTGCCGGCGCGTCGGTCGCTTCTTGACCGGCCACGAAGTCGAACCGCTCGACGAGCTCGTCCTGCGTGTTGCTGGCGAGCTCGCTGACGCCGGCGCCGTTGAACACGGCGATCACCGTCCCCTGCACCGTCGGACTCGGCGTCGGCGTTGACGGTTCGTCGTCGCCATCCGGTGACGACGTCGGCGACGGGCTGTCCGTCGTCCCGATGCCGTTGTCCGGGGGCACCGACGTGTCCTGCGATGCCTCGGGGAACGCCTGGTTGATGAGGACGATCCCGCCGACGACCAGGGCCACGATGAGCGCGAACCTCAGCGTGCTCGCTCCCATTGAGAGGATGAAGCTCCTGTTGGTCGGGGGCTCGTGCCGGCCCATCCTACCCGCGAGTGGTTGACCGCCCAAGCCTCCGGGCGAGCCGCGTTCGTCTTCGCGCGTCACGGAGCCGCCTGAGCCGTCCGACCAGCATCGGGTCGTAGGCCAGCGCGTCCGCCGACTCCACGACGCGCACGAGGACCTGGTGGTATCGCGTGGGGGAGATACCGAACGACTCCCTGATCGCCCGTTCCTTGGACCGTCCGGACGGCCGCCACGCGCGTTCGAAGTCGAGCACGTCCCGGCTCAGATCATCGAGACCGCAGTGGAACTGCTGGACCGAAGGCTCCATGCGTCGAGGCTAACAACCGGCTCCGACGCTTCGACCGGCGACGGTCAGCCGGCCAGCGTTCGGATCTGCCGCACGGCGACGGTCACGGCGGCGATATCGCTGGTCTCCTCCAGCTCGAGGCCGCGCATGAACCGCACAAGGCGCTCGAGCGTGTCCTCCCGCTCGGCGATGAACGCGTCCACCGCCTCGTCCACGGACCTACCGTCTGCGTTCGAAAGCGCGCGTTCGGCCAAGCGGCGACGCGCCGAAGCGAGGTCGTCCTCGACCGCCTGCAACGCCCACCGATGCCATCGCGTCAACGCGTGGACCTCGTCGAGCCGTCCCTCCAGCCAGTCGACGTACGCCGCGTCCCCGACGAGGAAGAACGCCCGTGCCACGTCCTCGACCGGGCGGTCGAGCTCGAGCGCGAGCGTAGCGACGTTCGGGCCATGGACGAGGAACGGTTGGATCACATGGCGGCGCGCGATGTCGTCGGGAACGCCGCGGTCCATCAGGCTCCACGCCTCTCGCTCGCGCTGCTGCCGCCACGCGTCCGGCGCAACGGACATCACCGACTCCTCGAAGCGACGGAACGGCTCTCGGTGTGCCTCGATCGCCCGTCCGAGCGTCCCCGGTGCGTGCAGCAGGTACCACCGCGCGACCTGTTCGACGAGGCGGTCGACCCCCGTCATGAGCTCGTCGAGCTCGGCCGGGGGGAGCGTGCCCACGAGCGCCTCGATCGCCTCCCACCGGTCGACGGCCCCCGTGACGTCCCGAGCGATGCGGTACGCGCGTACGACGTCCCCGATCTCCGCGCCCGTCTCCGTCACGAGTCTGGACACGAACGTGATGCCCTGCGAGTTCACGACGTCGTTGGCGACGATCGTGGCGATGAGCTCGCGGCGGAGCGGATGCTCCGGCATCAGCGAGCCGAACCGCTCGGTGACCGCCGGCGGGAAGTACGCGCGCAAGTCCTGCTCGAGATACTGCGAGTCCGGGAGCGACGAATCGAGCAGCGCGTGCTTCACGCTCTGTTTCGCGTACGCGAGCAGGACGGCGAGCTCAGGTCGGGCCATGCCTCGACCGGCGCGACGACGTTCGGCCATCTCCTCGCCGCCCGGCAGCGCCTCGAGCGCTCGGTCGAGCTGGCCCTGCGACTCGAGGGACTGCATCAAGTCGTCGAACGCCTCCATCCGGCCGGACGACTGGCCCGCCTCCTGCGACAGGATCTGCGCCTGCAGGAAGTTGTCGTAGAGCACGTGCCGGACGACGTCCTGTTCGACCTCGTGCAGAAGTGCGTTCCGACCCTCGAGCCCGAGCTCGCCTCGCTGGATGGCGAGCCCGAAGAGGATCTTCAGGTTGACCTCGTGATCGGAGCAGTTCACGCCGCCGGAGTTGTCGATGAAGTCGGTGTTGATCCGCCCGCCGGCCAACGCGAACTCGATGCGCCCCCGCTGCGTGAAGCCGAGGTTGCCGCCCTCGACCGCGACGCGGCAGCGGAGGTCGTTCCCGTTCACGCGGAGCGCGTCGTTCACGCGGTCGCCCGCGTCGGCGTTGGACTCCGACGACGCCTTCACGTACGTGCCGATGCCGCCGTTGTAGAGGAGATCGACGGGAGCGCGGAGGATCGCACGGATCAGCTCGTCCGGCGACATCTTGTCGACGTCGACGCCGAGCGCCAGCCGCGCCTCCGGGGAGATGGGGATCGACTTCGCCGTTCTCGGCCACACGCCACCGCCCGGGGAGATCTTCGAACGGTCGTAGGCCTCCCAGGTGGACGTCGGCATGTCGAACAGGCGCCGGCGCTCCTGATAGCCCACTGCCGGGTTCGGCGTCGGATCGACGAACACGTGCCGGTGATCGAACGCCGCGACGAGGCAGGTCTGCTCCGAATAGAGCATCCCGTTGCCGAACACGTCTCCCGACATGTCGCCGATGCCCACGACGGTGAACGGCTCGTTCATCACGTCGGTCCCGATCTCGCGGAAGTGCCGCTTGACCGACTCCCACGCGCCGCGCGCCGTGATGGCGAGCTTCTTGTGGTCGTACCCCGCCGATCCCCCGGACGCGAACGCGTCGCCCAGCCAGAACCCATACTCGGCTGCGACCGCGTTCGCGGTGTCGGACAGCCGGGCCGTTCCCTTGTCGGCGGCGACGACGAGGTAGGGATCGTCCTCGTCGTGCACGACGACGTGATCCGGGTGCACGACGCGCCCGTCGACGCGGTTGTCGGTCAGGTCCAGCAACCCGTTCATGAAGCGGATGTACTGCCGGGTGACCTCCGCGTTCAGCGCCGCCGGTTCCTCCGGCTGACGTTTCAAGACGAATCCGCCCTTGGATCCGGTCGGAACGATCACGCTGTTCTTCACCATCTGCGCCTTCATCAGGCCGAGGACCTCGGTGCGATAGTCCTGCCGGCGGTCGGACCACCGGATTCCGCCGCGCGCGACCTTCCCGCCGCGCAGATGGATCGCCTCCATCTCCGGCGAGTACACGAAGATCTCGAAGAGCGGTGTGGGCTTCGGCATCTCGGGAACGTCGCCGGAGCGGAACTTGAACGAGAGCGTCGTCGCGCGCGGTTTGTACGCGTTCGTCCGAACGGTTGCGTCGATCACGCCGAGCGCGTTCCGCAGGATCCGGTCCTGCTCGAGCGAAACGACGGCGTCGAGGTCGGCGACGATCTCCTCGCGGATCCTCTCGAGCGCCTTCGGATCGCCCGGACGCGCAGGGTCGAACTTGGCCTCGAACAGCGCGACGAGCTTCGCCGCGATGTGCGGGTGGGCGGCGAACGCCTCGTTCTTGTATTCCACGGGGAAGCTCGCGTTCACCCGATGGTGGTACTTCCGATACGCACGGAGGATCTGTACCTGTCGCCATGTCAGACCCGCCGTGACGACGAGGCGGTTCAGCGAGTCGGACTCGACTTCGCCGTTCCACACCGCCTCGATGGACTCGGCGATGCGGTCTCCGGTCTCCTCGACATCGAGCGGCTGGTTGTCCGAACCGAGAACGCCGAAGTCGTGCAGGTAGCGTTCGCGGCCCTTCCGGGCCATCGATTCGCTCCCGAGCGTCTGATCGCCCTCGAGGTGGGTCGGCCACTCCTCGACCACGCGAAGGCCGAGTGACTCCAGCGTGGGCACGAAGTCGGAGAGCTGGATCTTGCCGCCGGCCTTGTACAGGCGGACGCGCGTGAGGGTCTCGCCGTCGTCGGTCTCATTGGCCAGTCCGACGAGGAACGTCCGGTCGCTCGCCTCGAGCTCCTCGAACCGCAGGATGTCCTCGACCGCGAGCGCGATAGGCGTCGTCGACTTGTAGTAATCGGGGAATCGGTGCGCCCACCGATCGAGCAGCACACGTGCGCCCTCGGGGCCGTGCAGCTCGGCGAGGCGCTCCTGCAGGCGGTCGTCCCAGGTCCGCGCGATCTCGACGACCTCCCGCTCGAGCTCGTCGGACGAGACCTTGGGCACCTCGCCGAGCGCGACGTGGACCGCGTAGTGCAGCTGGGCAAGCCCGCTCTCCCCGAACTGCACGTGCTCGTCGATCGACGAACCGTCGAACCGACGCAGGAACAGCTCCCGCAACCGGCGGCCCACGTCGGCGTTGTATCGATCGCGGGGCAAGGCCACGAGCAAGGACACGCCCCGCCCGTACAGATCCCGCCGGACGAACAGCCGGACCTGCTGGTGTTCCTGCAACTGGAGGAGGCCCATCATCTGCACGCGGAGCTCCTCGGCAGTCGCGGCGAACAGCTCGTCCTTGGGGAAGCTCTCGAAGATCGCGACCACGGCCTTGTAGTCGTGCGTCCCCTCGAACAGGTCCTCGGCCTCGAGGATCTGATGGAGCTTGCGCTGCAACAGCGGCGTCCTGCTCGCCGGCTCCGCGTACGCCTTCGACGTGAACAGGCCGACGAGGCGGCTCTCTCCGACGATCCGCCCCTCGGGCGAAACTCTGCGAACGCCGATGTAGTCCATCCGCGCACGCCGATGAACCGTCGAGACACGATTCGTCTTCGAGTAGATCAACAGATCGCCGCCCTCGATCCGGGCGCGTAGATTCGGTTCGATCGTCGAAAGCAGCACGGGCCGCCCGTAGGCCGACCAACCGCTCTTCGACAGGATGCCGAGACCGCTTCGCTCCGCGGTGACGAGCGCTCTTCCCTCGGGGAGATCGATGAGGTCGTACTCGCGGTAGCCGAGCAGGATGAAGTTCTCGTCGAGGAGCCACTCGAGGAATGCAACCGTTTCGGCGATCTCGTCGTCGCCGTAGAGCGGCCCTCCGGCTTCGGCGATCTGGATCATGCCGCGCAGCGCCGCCTTCATCGCGTCGAAGTCGCGAACGGCGAGACCGACGTCGCCGAGGATCCTGTGAACGGCTTCGGCGAGGTCCGCCGCCTCCGCCGTCGACAGACGCCGCTCCATCTCGAAGTGCATGACAGACTCTCGCGTCTGCGCGTCGCGAACGTGCACGACGCGTCTGATCCGGCCTTCGGCGTCGCGCTCGGTTCCGATCACGGGATGGATCACGCGACGGAGGGTGAGTCCCCGAGCGTCGAGCTCGGCGTTCACCGAGTCGAGAAGGAACGGCGAGTCGAGCGTGTTCGTCTCGAGCACGCTGCCGAGGGTCTGGTAGCCGTCCAGTCCCATCGTCGGGTTGAACACGCGGACGGCGACGTCGCTCGAGCCTCGGTTGTCCGCGAGACGGAACGCGCCGAGAACGATCCCCAGGAGCTCGTCGATCTCGAGATCGGCGATGTCCGACGGCGCGAGCCTGCGCGTGAACGCCTGCGCGAACGAGGTGACGGCGTCGACCTGCGCGCGATCGACCTTCGAAGGGATGCGTTCGCGAAGGGCGTCGAGGAGGGTCCGTTGCTCCTTGGACGCCTCGTCGGTGGCGCTCACGTGCCCATCGTACCCGCGCACCTAAACGGGTCCGGGGCCACCGCCCGAGGGGGAGGGGGCGCAAGCTTCTTGGCCGCTCTGACCTTCCACGTCCAGGTTGCCCATCCCGCGGACGAGCGGGTAGGTTGGCGCGCGTTCCCCCCGCACCAACGACATGGCCGGATCACCCGAAAAGACCAACGTGCCCGACGACGCCTCGACGCCGCGCGAACAACGACCGACGCTTTCGAGCGGCGACCCCCGCGACCGATCCGCTGCTGGTGCCCCCGCGGCAGCCGCTGCCCGCGCGTCCGTGCGTCCCGATTGGGCCACCGTTGCCTTGAAGATCGCCTCGCTCGCGATCGCGCTGTTCCTGTTCGTCCTGGCGATCCAGCTGATGAAAGAGGGCGCGAAGGCGATCGGCCCGACGCTCTCGGACAGTCCGCTGTTCAGCAACGCCTTCTCGACGCTCGGGGCTGGGTGGCTCGGCGCCTACGTGGTCCTGTCGGGGTCGCCGATCGCGGCGGTCGCGCTGAGCCTCTACGTCGGCGGAGCGGCGACCGAGCTGCAGACGTTCAGCATGCTGTCCGGCTCCCGCCTCGGGGCGTCGTTCGTCGTCTTGGTCGTCGGATTCATCTATGCGCTCCGACACGCCGATCGTGACCGAAAGGCGTCGATCGGCATGGGCGTTCTCGCACTTTCGCTGACCGCCGTCGTGTACGTACCGGGGATGGCGATCGGCTACGGCATCCTGAAATCGGGCGCACTCGACGGCATTCGGCTCAATGCGTCGGACGAAGTGCTCTCGCTCGTCGATTACGTCTGGGGTCCCGCGCTCGATCTGTTGACCCAGCTGCCATCGTGGACGCTGCTCCCGCTGGGGCTGGCGATCATCCTCGTCTCGTTCCGGTTCCTCGATCTCGTGCTGCCACAGGTCGACGGTGAACGACACGGGAGCAAGCGGCTGGAGATGCTGAAGCGGCCGTGGCCGATGTTCGCGCTCGGCTGCATCGTCGCGACGATCACGCTGTCGGTGTCGGTCGCCCTGACGGTGCTCGTGCCGCTCGCCGGGCGAGGCTACATCCGTCGCGACGAATCGATCCCGTACATCATGGGAGCGAACATCACGACGCTCGCCGACACCCTCGTCGCGGCGATGGTCCTGGGGAACGCGGTCGCCGTCCACATCGTCCTCGCGGAGGCGATCGGCGTCGGGGTCGTATCGCTCCTCCTGCTCGGCTTCGCGTACCGGCCTCTCGTCGACGGCGTCATGCGGCTCGACGAATGGGTCGTCGCATCGAACCGGCGCCTGTGGCTGTTCGTCCTGGTGCTGTTCGTACTGCCGGCGATCTTCCTCACGTCTGGGATCTGGATCGGCCCGATCACCGGCTGACACGGTGGACGATCTCGTCGTCGCCGACGCGCTGATCGTCGACGGCACCGGCGCCCCTCAGCGCCCAGGTTCGGTCGTGATATCCGGCGACCGTGTCGTCGACGTCCTCGACCGGGGCGCCGAGGAACCTCCGACGATAGGGCGGATCGACGCCGCCGGGCGAGTCGTCGCGCCGGGATTCGTCGACGTGCACAGTCACTCGGACATCACGCCGTTCGTCGAGCCGACGATGGACTCGATGCTGCGGCAGGGCGTGACGACGCTCGTCGTGGGCAACTGCGGCGGGTCGGCGCACCCGATCGAGGGCGCGGTCGATCACGCGGCGATGACAGGCGTGGACCCGAAGGAACTCGCGCTCGACTGGAGCTCGTTCGGCGAGTACCTCGCGCGTATCGACGTCTCGCGTCCCGCTCTCAACGTGGCGTCGCTCGTCGGCCACGGCACGCTGCGCGAGCACGTCATGGGCGTGGAGCAACGACGATCGCCGACGGACGAGGAGATCCGGTCGATGCGCGACCTGCTCCGCGAGGCTCTCGCAGAGGGCGCCGTCGGGTTCTCCACAGGGCTCGTGTACGCGCCGGGCCTGCACGCGTCGACGGACGAGATCGCGGCCGTCGCTACCGCCCTCGCGGAG
>CALGFI010000074.1 GCA_937881155.1 uncultured bacterium
AAGCAGAGGAAGGCCGCCGCCCGCGAGGAGCGGCGGGTCGCCCGCGCTCAGCGCAAGAGCGACCGCGAGGCCGGGCTGATCGAGGCGGGTTCGCCGATCCAGGCGAACGAGCCGCTCGACGATGACCTTCCGACGCCGGAGGCGGAGGAGTCGGAGGACGAAGGCGCGCCCACGCGCTGAGCGCCGTTCAGCCGTACGGGAACTCGGCGCGGAGCTCGAACCACCCTCGCCATTCGCTCGGATCTCGCTCCACACCCCAGCGATATGCGAGCGCGTTCATGATCTCGAGACCGATGCCGGTCTCCTCCAGAACGGTCTCGTCGACTTGCACGGAATGCCCGATTCCCCGCAACGCCACGTCGACGCGGACCGATCTGTTGATGTCCTGGACGGCGATCTCGATGACGGCGTCCTCGGGGTGCTCATGCCGGACGCAGGTCGACACGAGCTCCGAAACGAGCAGTTGCGCGACCATGGTCAGATCGCTCGGGATGGCGTCCGCGACGAAGCGGCGCGCCTGTCGGGGCGCTGTCGAATCGGCGGAAACCGCTCTCGTACGCACCGATACCCTCCGCCGTTCTATCGGCGGTGGGGCCGGAGGCGAAGAAGTGCCGGCTCAGAAGATGAAAGAATCCTCATGAGAAGCGGGCGCGTCCTCGCCGACGGCGATTAGCGGCCGCTTCGCGATGCCCACGAGCTCGAGGACCTTCTGGACGCCTCGGCGGGGCGATCGCAGGACGGCGCGGGTCGCCGCAGGGCCGGGCTACCGTTGTAGGCCGTCCTGAACCGCTACGCGGTCATCCGGCTCCGCGGCACGAACCGTCCGGCGCCCGTCGTTCCTCGCCACGACCCCTGGTCGACGAGCACGTTCCCCCGCTGCATGACGACCTCTGGCAGTCCTCGTACGGACACGCCCTCATAACAGGAGTAGTCCACGTTCATGTGGTGGGTCTGCGCCGAGATTTCGCGCTCATGCGAGGGGTCGAACACAACGATGTCGGCGTCCGAGCCGGGGGCGATCGTGCCCTTTCGCGGGTACAACCCGAACATCTTGGCCGGCGACGTCGCCACGAGTTCGACGAAGCGGTTCAGGCCGATGTGGCCTTTTTCGACGCCGCCGTACAGGAGCGTGAAGCGGTCCTCGACGGAGGGTAGACCGTTCGGGATCTTCGAGAAGTCGTCCTTCCCGAGATCCTTCTGCCCGCTGTAGTTGAACGGTGCGTGATCGGTCGAGACGACCTGGAGGTCGCCCGCGACCAGGCCCTTCCACAGCTCCTCCTGGTGATCGGCGGGCCGGAGCGGCGGCGAGCACACGTACTTCGCACCCTCGAACCCCGGACGGCCGAGGTCGTCGAGGCTCAGATACAGGTACTGCGGACAGGTCTCGGCGTACGCGGGGACGCCGCGGTCGCGCGCCTCGCGCACGGCGTTCAACGCGTCGCGTGAGGTGAGGTGGACGATGTACGCCGGAACGCCCGCGAGCTCCGCGAGCTTGAACGCACGATGCACGGCCTCGCCCTCCATCGCGGCTGGACGCGTCAGCCCGTGGTTGATGGGCTCGGTCTTCCCCTCCTCCAGGAACTGACGAACGAGCACGTCGATCGGACCGCCGTTCTCGGCGTGCATCATGATGGTCGCGCCTGAGTCCGCGGCCTGGCGCATCGCGCGGAAGATCGACGCGTCGTCCAGCATGAACACGCCCGGGTAGGCCATGAACAGCTTGAACGACGTCACGCCCTCCCCGACGAGCTCGTCCATCTCCTTGAGGACCTGGTCGTTCACCTCCCGGACGATCATGTGGAGCCCATAGTCCGTCGTCGCTTTGCCGGCCTTGTCGAACCACCGATCGAGGCCTTCGCGAAGACCCTCGCCGTAGTCCTGGACGGCGAAGTCGACGATCGTCGTCGTTCCGCCGAACGCCGCGGCACGCGTGCCGGTCTCGAAGTCGTCGGAGCAGAAGCTGCCGCCGAACGGAAGTTCCATGTGGGTGTGGACGTCGACGCCGCCCGGCATCACGTACCGGTCGTTCGCGTCGATGACGTTGTCCGCCGTGACGCCGAGGTTCAGGCCGATCGCCGCGACGCGCTCGTCCTCGATGACGACGTCCGCCTTGACGGTTTCGGTCGCTGTCACCACGGTGCCGTTCTCGATGAGCGTCCTCACGTGCGCTTCCTCCCGGTCGGTCGCGAGCGCGCCAAGTCTGCCCCAATCCGGATGCGGCCGTCATCAGCGGCCCAATGGCCGTTCCACGCACTCGGACGGTTCAGATGCCGGGAAGGGCGTCGAGGATGGTTGTGATGAGAGAGTCTGGGTCGTCGGTCGGTTCGGGCGGGGGCTCCGTCGTGGGCGTTGGGTCTGTCGGGGAGTCGTCGGTCGGTTCGGGCGGGGGCTCCGTCGTGGGCGTTGGGTCTGTCGGGGAG
>CALGFI010000075.1 GCA_937881155.1 uncultured bacterium
CCGTGCTGATCGGCGAGCCCGGCGTCGGCAAGACCGCGATCGTCGAGGGCCTCGCGCAGCGGATCGTCGGTGGTGACGTGCCCGATTCGCTGAAGAACAAGCGCGTGGTCGCGCTCGACGTGGGTGCGATGGTCGCGGGTTCGAAGTACCGCGGCGAGTTCGAGGAGCGCCTGAAGGCCGTGCTTCGCGAGATCGCGGAGTCCGAGGGCGAGATCGTCACGTTCATCGACGAGCTGCACACGATCGTCGGTGCAGGCGCTGCCGAGGGCGCCGTCGACGCGGGCAACATGTTGAAGCCGATGCTCGCGCGGGGAGAGCTGCGCGCGATCGGTGCGACGACGCTCGACGAGTACCGCAAGCACATCGAGAAGGACGCGGCGCTCGAGCGGCGTTTCCAGCCCGTTCTCGTCGAGGAGCCGAGCGTCGAGGACACGATCGCCATCCTCCGCGGGTTGAAAGAGCGGTACGAGGTGCATCACGGCGTGCGGATCCAGGACCCGGCGCTCGTGGCGGCCGCGGTTCTCTCGGATCGCTACGTGAGCGGGCGGTTCCTGCCGGACAAGGCGATCGACCTGATCGACGAGGCGGCGAGCCGTCTCCGCATCGAGATCGATTCGATGCCCGTCGAGATCGACGAGGTCGAGCGGCGCTTGAAGCAGCTCGAGATCGAGCGCGCGGCGCTCCGCAAGGAGACCGACGCGGCGTCGAAGGAGCGGCTCGAGCGGCTGGAACAGGAGCTTGCCGACCTGCGCGAGCAGAGCGCGGGCATGCAGGCGCACTGGCGACAGGAGAAGGAGCGCATCGATCGGATCCGGCAGCTCAAGGCCGACATCGAGTCGGCGCACGGGGAGTTCGAGCGCGCCGAGCGCGAGGGAGACCTGGAGCGCGCGGCCGAGCTCCGGTTCGGCAGGCTCGTGGAGCTCGAGCGGGAGCTCGAGGGCGAGAACGCGCGACTCGAGGAGCTGCAGCGCGACCGCAAGATGTTGAACGAGGAAGTCGCCGAGGAGGACGTCGCCCAGGTCGTGTCGAAGTGGACCGGCATCCCGGTCAGCCGCCTCATGGAGGGCGAGATGCAGAAGCTCGTTCACCTGGAGGAGGCGCTGCACCGGCGCGTCGTCGGGCAGGAGGAAGCGGTGAACGCGGTGGCGAACGCGATCCGGCGGTCGCGCGCCGGGCTCTCGGACCCCAACCGCCCGATCGGCTCGTTCCTGTTCCTCGGACCGACCGGTGTCGGTAAGACCGAGCTCGCTCGCGCCCTCGCGGAGTACCTGTTCGACGACGAGCGCGCCATCGTGCGCGTCGACATGAGCGAGTACCAGGAGCGGCACACGGTGTCGCGGCTGGTCGGTGCACCGCCGGGCTATGTCGGGTTCGAGGAGGGAGGTCAGCTCACGGAGGCCGTTCGCCGCCGGCCGTACTCGGTGATCTTGCTCGACGAGATCGAGAAGGCGCACGGCGACGTGTTCAACGTGCTGCTGCAGCTCCTCGACGACGGGCGGCTCACGGACGGTCAGGGCCGCACCGTGGACTTCCGCAACGCGATCGTGATCATGACCTCGAACCTGGGAAGCCCGATCTTCCAGGACTCGTCGATCCCCCAGGACAAGCGGAGGGACGCGATCGTCGACGACGTCCGCGGCTTCTTCCGTCCGGAGTTCGTCAACCGGATCGACGAGATCGTCGTGTTCGAACCGCTCGACCGAGACGACCTCAGGCAGATCGTCGACATCCAGGTAGGACTGCTCGTCCAACGGCTCGCCCAACGCTCCCTCACGGTCGAGCTCACCGACGCGGCTCGCGAGCACCTGGCCGGCGCCGGCTACGACCCGACGTTCGGCGCGCGGCCGCTGAAGCGGTTGATCCAGCGCGAGCTTCAGGACCCGCTCGCGATGAAGCTGCTGGCTGGCGAGGTCGCCGAGGGCGACACCGTCGTCGTGGACGCCGTGGAGGGTGGGCTCACGCTCACCGCCCGGAAGCCCGCATCGGCGAGCGCCTAAGCCCGGACCCTCTCGCGGTCGATACATCGTCTCGTGAACAGGTGGGGTCTCGTCGTCGTGTGGTTCCTCGGGGCCGTGGTCGCCGTGTTCTTCCTCCGGGCCCTGCCCGGGATCGTCGTGCTCGCGCTGTTCATCGGCGGGGCAGTGTTTGCGACCTCGCGCCTGAAGCGGGAGGTGAAGGAGGACGTGGGCAAGACCGGCGCGGAGGTGCTCGGCCTGCGACGCGAGACGGCTGACCCGTTCGGACTCCTCGCGTTCCCCTTCGCGCTGTTCCCACGCACGTCACATCCCGAGATCACCGAGCTCGTGTGGGGTCCGTGGAGCGGACTCGAGGTGACGGTGTTCGGTCTCGGATTCGACGCTCCGTCACTGTCGAGCTCGTCGGCCACGCGAACGGTGTTCGCCTGCGGGCTCACGAAGGTCGACGCCTCGTTCCCATCGGTCGTCGCGGAACCGCAGGTGTTTTTGACAACGTTCGAGCGCGCTCCGACATCCTCGCGCGTCGAGCTGGACGATCCCGGGTTCGACGCAGAGTGGAACGTCTGGAGCGAGGATGGATCGTTCGCTCGAGCCCTCCTCGACGAACCGATGCGCGATTGGCTGAGATCGCTCGACGACGCGTGGGCGATCGAGGTGAGCGGTTCGATGGCCCTGGTCTACGGTCCCCGTCCGAGCAGCCCCGACGTGTTCGGAGTGCTCGACACGCTGAAGGGCCTCGTGGAGCACGTTCCGAGCGAGGTGCGTGCGGCACATCCGCCCGTGACCTCCGGCAGCTAGCCGCCTCGCTGCGCAGTCCGGCCGCGGCGATTAAGCTCTCGCGCCGAGGAACGGAAAGGAACGAAACGTGACCGTCGTCTGGATCGTCATCGGTGTCCTCGTCCTGTTCGCCATCCTGGGCATCGTTTCCTACAACCGGTTCGTCTCGCAGAAGCAGCTGATCCGCGATTCGTGGGCGAACATCGACACGGAGCTACGTCGGCGGTACGACCTCATCCCCAATCTCGTCGAAACCGTTCGTGGGTACGCGTCGCACGAGCGCGCGGTGTTCGAGAACGTGACGCGAGCACGCGCCGCGGCCGCGTCGGCGACGGGTTCGCCTGCCGAACAGGCCGCCGCGGAAGGCCCGTTCGTCGCGGCGCTGCGACAGCTGTTCGCTGTGGTCGAGAACTATCCCGATCTCAAGGCCAACCAGAACTTCCTGGCGCTGCAACAGGAGCTCTCGAACACCGAAGACCGACTGCAGACGTCGCGGCGCTTCTACAACGCGAACGTACGCAACTACAACGAGCGAGTGCAGCAGTTCCCCTCGATGATCATCGCGCGCATGTTCGGCTTCCAGCAGGAGGAGTTCTTCGAGGTGGACGACGCTCTGCGCGAGGCCGGACCGCCGCGCGTCGACTTCACCGGATCGGCCCCGGCCGCGAACGTCGAGCAGACGTCGCAGCCGCCGGCGCCTTCGGCACCGACGCCGCCGCCTCCGCCGGAGTCGTCCTGATGCGCTCGGAGTCCGGCTCGGCGACGCGCTAGGGGCCCGATCCGGCCTCGGCGGCGAGCTCGGGCGCCGGACTGGAGCCCTCGAGCATCGTCGCGCGACGTACGTCGGTCGTGAGCCACGTCCAGATTGCAGCCCACAAGACCGCGACACCGCCCAGTACGGCGACGGTCGGGCGCGCGCCGAAACGATCGGCTGCCCACGCGGTGACGAGCGCCGACACCGTGAGCGACAGCGTGATGAGCGTGAAGTCGAACGCGAAGATGCGACCTCGTATCCGATCGGGCACGAGCCGCTGCAGTCCGTACGAAGACAGCGTCCACTGAGCCCCGCCACCCAGGTGTGCGACGCCGACCGCCACGGCCGCCGCGAAGAGACTCGGCATGACGCCGAGCGTCGCGTACCCGAGGCCGAAGACGGCGAGGGCCACGCCGATCGCGCCGAACAGCCTGCGGTCCTGCGGCCCGGCCAGCCATCGCCCGAGGAACGGTCCGATCAGCGCCCCGACACCGCGGCCGGCCATCAACGCCCCGATCCCTGCGTCGCCCGCGCCGAACTCCTCGTGCGCGAACACGGCGATCAGCGCGATCACGCCCGCCGCGATTCCGAACCCCGCCTTGACCGTCACGAGCGCGAGCACGCGGTGATCGCGGCGCGCGTATCGAACGGTCTCCACCGTCGCGCGGATCACGTTCGCCTCCGGCTCTTCGGTCCGCTCGGCCGAGAACGGCCGACGGATCCGCGCGATCAGGAGGCCCGAGACGGCGAAGCTGGACGCGTCGATGAGGAACGCGGCGTCGCGACCGAGCGCTGCGGCCACGATGCCGCCGAGGGCCGCGCCGACGGCGAGCATCGTTCCCCACAGCGAGCCGGAGAGCGCGTTGGCGGGTCCGAGCTCTCGCGGCTCGACGAGGTTCGGAAGCGCGGCGCTCGACGCCGGATCGAACACGGCGGAGAACGACGAGATGACCGCGAGCAGCAAGTAGGCGAGCCACATCATGCTCGGGTCGTTGACGAACAGGAACCCCAGGCACAGGAGGGTCCGCGCGACGTCGCACACCACCATGAGCCGGCGCCGGTCGAACCGGTCCGCCAAGACGCCACCGATCAGTGAGGCGACGCCGAAGGGGATCTCCTGCGCGACGATCAGCGCGGCGACCGAGACCGCAGACCCCGTGAACTCGAGGGCCAGACCGAACAGTGCGACCAGCAGGAACCAGTCGCCGCCCAGAGAGATCAGCGACGCGAGGTACAGCTTTCGGAAGTCGCCGTTGCGCCGCAGGAGCGACAACGACGCCCGGAAGCCGCCTGCGTCTTCGACGGGTTCGCGCGAGGCCACGGCGATTTGCCAGACTACATGGGGACGCAGGCGGCCAGGGTCGCACCGGAAAGGAGCCAGACGTGCTCGAGAATGTCACGTGGTTCCGTCAGTCGTCGATGCGCCTCGCGACGGAAAGCCGCACGATCTATATCGATCCGTGGGGGACCGCCGAGGGTGACTCGAAGGCGGACCTGATCCTGATCACACACGCGCACTTCGACCATCTGCAGCCGGGCGAGATCCAACGGCTGAGCGACGCGAATACCAAGCTCGTCGCGCCCAAGGACGTCGCGAACGAGCTCTCGGGCGACGTCACGCCGGTATCGCCGGGTGAGTCGCACGAGGTCGCAGGCGTGCGGTTCGAGACGGTCCCCGCGTACAACGTCGCGCCCGACCGGCTCGACATGCACCCCAAGTCGAGTGATTGGGTCGGTTACGTGTTGGACATCGACGGGCGCCGCTACTACCACGCAGGCGACACCGACGCGCTACCCGAGCTGGAGTCACTGCAGACCGACGTTGCGATGGTGCCGATCGGTGGGACGTACACGATGGACTACCGCGAGGCCGCGACGTTCGTGAAGGCCATGGAGCCCGGACTCGCGGTTCCCATGCACTTCGGGTTCGTCGTGTGTTCGCCGTCACACGGCGACCTGTTCCGCAAGGAGGCGCAGCCGATCCCGGTCGAGGTGCTCGAACCGGTGAATCAATACGAGCAAACCTGAGATAGGCCAAGAGAAAGGAATCACGGATGGCGCTCGGCTACGACAAGCCGCTCTACATCCTCGCGTTCGACCACCGAGGCTCGTTCCAGAAGAAGTTCTTCGGTGTGGCCGGTGAGCCGAACGCCGAGGAGACCGCACGCATCTCGGACGCGAAGAACGTGATCTACCAGGGCGCGAAGCGGGCGCTCGACGAGGGCGTTCCACGCGAGTCCGCAGGCGTGCTCGTCGACGAGCAGTTCGGCGCCGACGCCGCGAGGGACGCGAAGGCGTCCGGGTTGATCCTGGCCATGCCCGTCGAGAAGAGCGGGCAGGACGAGTTCGACTTCCAGTACGGCGAGGAATTCGGAGCGCACATCGAGGAGTTCGATCCCACGTTCTCCAAGGTGCTCGTCCGCTACAACCCGGACGGCGGGCAAGAATCCGACGCGATGAACGCTCGACAGTCCGAGCGTCTCAAGCGTCTGGGTGACTGGTTGCACGAGAAGGGGCGGAAGTACTTGTTCGAGCTGCTCGTCCCGCCGACGCCGCAACAGGTGGAAGCTGCCGGCGACGACCAGACATGGGACCGGGACGAGCGCCCCAAGCTGATGAAGACGGCGATCGAGCAGCTGCAGGCGTCGGGCGTCGAACCCGACATCTGGAAGATCGAGGGGATCGACCGCCGCGAGGACTGCGAGACGATCGCCGCGACGACACGAGCGGGGGGGCGGGACGGCGTCGCGTGCGTCGTCCTCGGACGCGGCGCCGACGACGCAGCCGTCGACCACTGGCTGAGGACGGGGTCGGGAGTTCCCGGCTACATCGGTTTCGCGATCGGTCGTTCGATCTGGTGGGACCCGCTGAAGGCGTTCGTGGACGGGAACCTCGAGCGCGAGGAGGCGGCCAAGCAGATCGCCGCCAACTACCGGCGTTTCATCGACGTCTACAACGGGAGGGCGTAAGGGATGGCGGTCATCAAGACGATCGACCTCGTGGGAGTTTCATCTGAGTCGTGGCGCGACGCGGCGCAGCAG
Source organism: uncultured bacterium (assembly GCA_937881155.1). Classification (GTDB taxonomy): domain Bacteria; phylum Actinomycetota; class UBA4738; order UBA4738; family HRBIN12; genus CALGFI01. The sequence goes on from CALGFI010000075.1 coordinate 6,549, forward strand.
GCGCTCAGCGAGGCGGCGAAGACGATCCGTGGGATCGATTCGATGGACATCCTCGGGACCAGCGCCGTCGTGAGAGACGGCAGCATCACCGAGTACCACACGCAGGTCAGGATCAGCTTCCGCATCGAGCGCTGACCGCCGCTCGCTAGACTCGCGGCGTCATGCCTGCCTCGATCGTCGTCGGGACGCAGTGGGGGGACGAGGGCAAGGGCAAGGCGACCGACTATCTGGCGGACCGGATGGACTTCGTCGTCCGGTATCAGGGCGGCAACAACGCCGGCCACACGATCCTTGCCGAGGGGCACACGCTCAAGCTGCAGCTGATCCCGTCGGGCATCCTGTATCCGCACATCACCTCGGTGATCGCCGACGGCGTCGTCGTCGATCCGCGCGTGCTGCTCGAGGAGGTGGACGGCCTTGCCGCCCTCGGCATCGCGATCGACCCATCCCGACTCGTCGTGAGCGGGAACTGTCACATGATCATGCCGTACCACCTGGAGCTCGAGAAGGTGACCGAGCGGTTCCTCGGCAAGAACGCGCTCGGCACGACGAAGCGCGGCATCGGTCCGGCGTACGCCGACAAGGCGGCGCGGATCGGACTTCGGATCCAGGATCTGTTCGACGAGAAGATCCTTCGACAGAAGCTCGACGTCGTCCTCAAGGAGAAGAACCAGGTCCTGACGCGTGTCTACGGGCGGTTGCCGATCACCGCGGGCCTCATCGTCGACGACTACGTGCGCTACGCGGAGCGACTTCGCCCGCACGTCGTCGACACGTCCAAGCTGATCCACGAGGGCCTCCGCGCCGGCAAGAACGTCCTCCTGGAGGGCGCTCAGGGGACCATGCTCGACCTCGACAAGGGGACGTATCCGTTCGTCACGTCCTCGAATCCGGTGGCCGGCTACGCGCTCGCGTCGGTGGGCATCGGGCCGCGCGAGGTCGACCGCGTCGTCGGGATCACCAAGGCATACGTGACACGCGTCGGCGCGGGGCCGCTCCCGACCGAGGACACTGGTTCGGAGGGCGAGCGGCTCGGCGCGCGCGGCCGCGAGTTCGGGACGGTGACCGGACGCAAGCGCCGCTGCGGGTGGTTCGACGCGGTGATCGCGAGATACGCGGCACGCGTGAACGGTCTCACCGAGCTGTTCGTGACCAAGCTCGACGTGCTATCGGGATTCGAGACGCTCAAGGTATGCACGGCCTATCGAGCCGGCGATGAGATGTTCGAGGAGTTCCCTCCGAATCAGTCGCTGTTCCACGACGCGGAGCCGGTGTACGAGGAGCTGGAGGGGTGGGACGAGGACCTCGGGCGGGTTCGTTCGTTCGGCGACCTTCCCTCCCCGGCGCGGAAGTACCTCGACCGGTTGCAGGATCTGGCCGGCGTTTCGATCGGCGTCGTCTCGGTCGGGCCGGCGCGAGAGCAGAGCCTCACCGCCAAGGGGGGCATAGCCCAGTGAGTGAAGCGAACGTTGTCCGACCGCCCGCCTGATCGATGAAGGTGCTCGTCGTCGGCGGCGGGGCCCGTGAGCACGCGCTCATCTGGCGCATGGCGGAGAACCCGACGATCGACAAGCTGTTCGCGGCGCCCGGGAACGCCGGCATGGCCAAGGACGCCGAGTGCGTTCGTGTCGCGGTCGACGACGTTCCCGGGATCGCTGATCTGGTCGAGCGGCAGCGGATCGACCTGACCGTGGTCGGCCCGGAGATCCCGCTCGTCGCCGGACTTGCGGACGAGCTCCTCGAGCGCGGCCGACTCGTGTTCGGTCCGACGAAGGACGCGGCCAGGCTGGAGGGTTCCAAGTCGTGGGCGAAGTCGCTCTGCGAGCGGTACGGAATCCCGGCCGCGCGTTCGCGAACGACGACTTCGATGGAAGGAGCGGTCGAGGCGCTCGACGAGTTCGAGGCGCCGTACGTGATGAAGGCCGACGGCCTCGCGGCCGGCAAAGGTGTGGCCATCGTCGCGGACCGCGACGAGGCGACGGTCTGGCTTCGGGCGGCGCTGGAACAGCGCACGTTCGGGGCGGCTGGGGCCTCGGTCGTGATCGAGGAGTTCCTCTCCGGAACCGAGGTGTCGGCGTTCGCGCTCTCCGACGGGCGCGATGTGTTGCCGCTCACGTTCGCGCAGGACTTCAAGCGCGTGGGCGACGGCGACGCCGGGCCCAACACCGGAGGGATGGGGGCGTACTCACCGGTGCCGTTCGTCGACGACGCGACGGCGGACGAGATCCTGAACGACGTGCTCGTTCGCACCGTACGGGCGATGGAATCCGAAGGCGCACGCTATTCCGGCGTGTTGTATGCCGGACTGATGCTTACCGACGAGGGTCCCAAGGTGCTCGAGTTCAACGCGCGATTCGGCGACCCGGAGACGCAGGTGATCGTTCCGCGGCTCGGCTCCGATCTCGCCGAGTTGTGCCTCGCGTGCGCCGAGGGGAACCTCGCCCTCTACAAGACGAACCTGTCCCCGCAGTCGTGCGTGACCGTCGTGCTCGCGTCGGGCGGCTATCCAGATACCTACGAAACGGGGTTCGAGATCGAGGGGCTCGCTGAGGCCAAATCGGTCGAGGGCGCGCTCATCTTCCACGCCGGCACCGCGGAACGCGGGGGTAGAGTGGTCACCGCCGGGGGGCGTGTCTTGTCGGTCGGCGCGCTCGGGGACGATGTCGCCGAGGCGAGGGCGCGGGCGTACGAGGCGGTGTCGCGCATCTCGTTCGACGGGATGCGCTTTCGGAGCGATATCGCGGCGAATGCGGCGGAAGGGGGGAGCGCGTGAACGACGAGGCCCCGCAGGTCGGCGTGCTCGTCGCTTCCCCGGCGGAGCTTGCCGTGATGCAGCAGGCCACGGCCATCCTGGAGAAGCTCGAGATCCCCCACGAGATCCGCGTCATGTCGGTCGCCCGGAGTCCCGATCTCGTCGACGAGTACGCGCGCACCGCGTTCGACCGCGGCCTCAAGGTGGTCGTGTGCACGACCGGCATCTCGGGCCATCTCGCGTCCGCCGTCGCGGCGCGAACGATCCTCCCCGTGATCGGGGTGCCCGTCGCGAGCGATCAGATGGGTGGCGAGCAGTCGCTCTACGTCACGGCGCAGATGCCGAGCGGCGTCCCGGTGGCAACCGTCGGGGTCGACGCCGCCGTCAACGCCGCCGTCCTCGCCGCGCAGGTCGTCGGCGTGGGCGATCCGGTCGTGCAGAAGCGGTTGTGGCGGTTCAAGGACGACCTGGCGGAGGGCCTCCGGCTGTGACCCTCTGCGAGATGTGATCCCGCGGTACGCCCTTCCCCGGATTGCGGCTGTGTGGTCCGATGGCGCCCGCCTGCGCCACTGGCTGGAGATCGAGATCCTCGCCGTCGAGGCGTGGGCCCGGCTCGGCGTAGTGCCCGAGGCCGACGCGCGTCAGGTGCGGGAGCGCGCCGCGTTCGATCCGGCCCGCGTCGAGGAGCTCGAACGTGTTACCAAGCACGACGTGGCCGCGTTCGTGCAGGACGTGGCCGAGTCGGTCGGCCCGGCCGGTCGATGGGTGCATTTCGGCCTGACGTCGTCCGACGTGCTCGACACGGCGCTGGCCCTGCAACTTCGAGAGGCCGCCGACCTGTTGCTCGATGACGTCGAGCACCTGCTCGCCGTGACGAAGCGCCTGGCCCTCGAGCATCGCGACACCGTGATGGCGGGTCGGACGCACGGCGTCGTGGCCGAACCGACGAGCTTCGGTCACAAGGTGGCGCTGTGGGCGTTCCAGCTCGATCGCGATCGCGAGCGACTCCGTCGTGCCCGCGAGGAGGTGAGCGTCGGCGCCATCAGCGGCGCCGTTGGGACGTACGCGCAGGTCGATCCGCGGATCGAAGAAGAGGTGTGCGCGCGCCTCGGCCTCCGCCCGGTCGAGGCGTCGAACCAGATCGTCGCGCGCGACCGTCACGCCGAGTACCTCAGCGCGCTGGCGATCGCGGCCACGACGCTCGACGCGATCGCCACGGAGATCCGTCATCTCGCCCACACGGAGGTGCGTGAGGTGCAGGAGCCGTTCGCCGAGGGGCAGAGGGGCTCGAGCGCCATGCCGCACAAGCGGAACCCCGTGCGATGCGAGCGGATCACGGGTCTCGCGCGGGTGGTACGGGGCAACGCGCACGTCGCGCTGGAGAACGCCGTGCTGTGGCACGAGCGCGACATCTCCCACTCATCGGCTGAACGGATCATCCTGCCGGACTCCACGATGGCGCTCGACTTCATGCTCGTCGAGACGGTGAAGATCCTCGAGGGTCTCGTCGTCTACCCACAACGGATGCGCGAGAACCTCGACGTCGGCGGTGGGCTCGCGTACTCGCAGAACGTGCTCCTCGCGCTCGTCGACTCGGGGATGAGTCGGAACGAGGCGTACGCCATCGTGCAACGCGCCGCCGCGTCCGCGTGGGACGACGGTGCTTCCTTCCGCGAGATGATCGCGTCCGACCCCGAGGTGCGCGAGCGCATCCACGGCTCGCTCGACGAGCTGTTCGACCCGCTGCGCGCGCTTCGCCACCTCGACGTCGTGTTCGACCGGCTCGAGAAGGTCGAGTGAACGCGTGAGCGAGGCGGCCGTGAACCTTCACTCGCGGGGAAAGGTGCGCGACGCGTACGAGGCCGGCGACGAACGCCTGCTCCTCGTGGCCACGGATCGGATCAGCGCGTTCGACGTCGTGCTCCCGAACCCGATCCCCGACAAGGGGCGCGTGCTCACCGGCCTCACGCTGTTCTGGCTCGAGCGAACGCGCGACCTGATCGCCAACCACCTTCTGAGCGCCGACCGACGCGACTTCCCCGAGCCGTTCCGGAGCGAGCCCGCTCTGGCGGGGCGGGCGATGCTCGCGCGGAAGGCGAAGGTCGTCCCGGTCGAATGCGTCGCTCGCGGATTCCTCACCGGCTCGGGCCTCATGCAGTACCGAGCCGAGGGGCACGTGTGCGGCGTTCCGCTGCCGCCCGGTCTGCATGAAGCTCACAAGCTCTCCGAGCCGATCTTCACCCCAACGACGAAGGCCCAGGAGGGGCACGACCTTCCGCTCACGTTCGAGCAGACCGTGGACGTCGTGGGAAAGGGTCTCGCCGAGAAGCTCCGCGAGATCACGATCGCGCTGTACGAGCGCGGCGCCGAGGTCGCCGCCGAACGCGGCATCCTCGTCGCCGACACCAAGTTCGAGTTCGGTTTCGCCGACGGCGAGCTCATCCTGATCGACGAGGTGCTCACGCCGGACTCGTCGCGGTTCTGGCCGGCCGACGGCTACACGCCCGGCCGCGTGCAGCCCTCGTTCGACAAGCAGTTCGTGCGCGACTGGCTCGACGCAAGCGGATGGGACCACGAGCCGCCGGCTCCTGACCTGCCGTCCGAGGTGATCGAGCGCACCGGGTCGAAGTACCGCGAGGCGTACGAGCGCGTCACCGGCGATCGATGGGATCACTACCGTCACCGGATGGGCGTGATGACGGACAACGACTGGGAGCGCGCGTCGGTGGACCTCGCGCGTCTCGAAGGCACGTGAGGTACGTCGCGCGCGTCGAGGTCTCGCTCAAGCCCGGACTCCTCGACCCGCAGGGCAAAGCGATCGAAGGGTCGCTGCCCGCGCTCGGCTGGTCGAACGTGTCCGACGTCCGCGTCGGCAAATACGTTCGTCTCGTCGTCGATGCAACCGACCTGGAGGCGGCGACGACCCAGGTCGGAGATATGTCGCGCCGGCTCCTGTCGAACCCCGTCATCGAGGACGCGGTGATCCGCGAGGTCGTCGAGGACGCGGTGGGGAACGGCCGAGCGTGACCGCCCGCGCGCCACGGGTCGGCGTCGTCACGTTCCCCGGATCCCTCGACGACCGCGACGCGGTTCGCGCCGTGCGAGCGATGGGCGGTGAGGCCGTTCCGCTCTGGCACGGCGAACGCGACCTTGGCGGCGCGGACGCGGTGATCCTTCCCGGCGGGTTCTCCTACGGCGACTACCTGCGGACCGGCGCGATCGCGCGGTTCGCGCCGGTGATGGAGGAGCTGCGCGCGTTCGCCGATGCCGGGCGGCCGGTCGTCGGGATCTGCAACGGGTTTCAGATCCTCTGCGAGGCGAGCCTCCTGCCGGGCGCCCTCATCCGGAATGCCGGCAGGCGGTTCGTCTGCCGCTGGGTGGACGTCCGCGTCGAGACGTCGCTCTCGCCGCTCACCGCCGGGCTCGTCGCCGGCGAGGTGCTCCGCGTTCCCGTGAAGCACGGCGAAGGCCAGTTCGTCGCCCGTGGGGACGAGCTCGATCGGATGGAGGGCGATGGACTTGTGGTGTTCCGCTACTGCGATCCCGACGGCGCCTTGGGGGCGGAGCACAACCCGAACGGCAGCGCCGCCGCCATCGCCGGCGTTCGCAACGAGGCGGGCAACGTCGTCGGCCTGATGCCGCATCCCGAGCACGCGATCGATCCGGATCTCGGGCCGACGGGTGGGCAGCCGATGTTCGCTGCCCTTTTGCAGTCTGCCCTCGAACCGGTCGCCTCAGGGATCAGGTGAACGAGCCGCTTCATCGACGGCTCGGGCTCACCGATGATGAGCTCGAGTCGATCAGCTCGACGATCGGTCGCGATCCGAACCCCACCGAACTCGCGATGTACGCCGCGATGTGGTCCGAGCACTGCTCGTACAAGAGCTCGAAGGTGCACCTACGCAACCTGCCGACCGACGGTCCACGCGTCCTCGTCGGCCCCGGGCAGGACGCGGGCGCGATCGACGTCGGCGACGGAGTCGCCGTCGTGTTCAAGATGGAATCGCACTCGCACCCGAGCGCGGTCGAGCCGTACCAGGGCGCGGCCACCGGGGTTGGTGGCATCGTCCGCGACATCATCTCGATGGGAGCGCGCCCGATCGCGTTGCTCGACCCGCTCCGGTTCGGGCCGCTGACGGACGAGCGCAATCGCTGGCTCTTCGACGGCGTCGTTGCCGGCATCGGCGGTTACGGCAACTGCATCGGCGTCCCCACCGTCGGCGGCGAAGTCCACTTTGGGGCGCCGCACTCGGCGAACCCGACGATCAACGTGATGTGCCTGGGGATCGCACCGGCCGATCGGTTGGTCACGGCTGCGAAGGCGCCACCGGCGGGGTCGCTGCTGGTTCTGTTCGGCGCGTCGACCGGCCGGGACGGTATCGGCGGCGTGTCGGTGCTCGCCTCGCGAACGCTCGAGGACGACGCGGCCGAGAGCCGGCCGAGCGTGCAGATCGGCGATCCGTTCGCCGGCAAGCTCCTGATCGAGGCCTCGATGGAGATGGTCGAGCGCGGCCTGCTCGAAGGTCTGCAGGATCTCGGCGGCGCCGGACTGACGTGCGCGGCGAGCGAGACGGCGACGCGGGCGGGTCTCGGGGCGGAAGTTGACCTCGACACCGTTCCGCTCCGCCAGGACGATCTCGAGCCGTTCGAGATCCTGACGAGCGAGTCGCAGGAGCGGATGTTGGCGGTCGTCGTCCCGGAGCGTATGGACGACGTGATCGAGGTGTGCACGCGATGGGGCCTTGGCGCAGCAGTCATCGGTCGGCTGCTCGACGAGGGCGGAACGCTGGATGTCCGGCACCGCGGCGCCGAGGTCGCGCGGGTACCGGCTCGTTCGCTCGCCGATGGCGCGCCGGTCTACTCGCGGCCGATGTCGGTGCCGCTCGAACGCGACGACCTCCTCGCCGACGACCCGACCTTCACCACGATGACCACGCCGGTCGGCGACGCGCTGCTCCGCATGCTCTCCGCGCCGAACGTCGCGAGCAAGCGCTGGGTCTGGGAGCAGTACGACTCCATCGTGCAGGGAGGGACGGTCCTCGGCCCGGGCGGTGACGCCGCGCTCGTCCGCATCGAGGGAACGCTGAAGGCGCTCGCGCTCGCCACGGACGGAAAGGGTCGATACGGCGCGCTCGACCCGTACCTCGGCGCGGCACATGCCGTCGCGGAATCGGCACGAAACGTCGCGTGCACGGGCGCAACGCCGCTCGCCATCACCAACTGTCTGAACTTCGGCAACCCGGAGCGCCCCGAGGTCATGTGGCAGTTCGCCGAGTCGATCCGGGGGATCGCCGATGCCTGCCGTGCGATCGAGACGCCCGTTACGGGTGGGAACGTGAGCTTCTACAACGAGTCGGGAGACTCGGCGATCTGGCCGACCGCCGTGATCGGCATGGTCGGGCTCATCCACGACTACCGGCTCGCCGTGCGCCATGCGTTCGGCGACGGAACGCTGGTGTACGTCATGGGCGAAACCTTCCCGGAGCTCGGCGGTTCCGAGTTCGCCGAGTCCGTTCTCGGTGTCGTCGCCGGTCGGCCGCCTGCCCTCGATCTGGAACGCGAACGTTCTCTCCATTCCCTCCTTGTCGATTCGGCACGGAGGGACCTGATCCGCTCGGCGCACGACTGCGGCGACGGTGGCCTGGCGATCGCGCTCGCGGAGTCCGCGATGGCCGGCAGTACCGGGTTCGCCGTGTCGATCCCCGGCGACCTGCCGTCGCACGTGGCGCTCTTCGCCGAATCGGCCTCTCGCGCCGTCGTCACCGTCGATCCCGCTCGAGCGTCCGAGCTCGAGGATCTGGCCGCTGATCTGCGGGTGCCGTTCGCGCGGATCGGCGAAACGGGCGGGCCGCGGATGGTGTTCGACCAGATCGCCGACGTCACCGTGGACGAGGCCACGGCGACGTACGAGGACGCGATCCCCAAGCTCATGTCGGGCGAGCGCGTCCTGCGAGAGGCCGGGTGAAGTCCGTGGCCGACGTGGCGGGCATCACGCGTGAGGAGCTTCAGCTCGCGGCCCGCAATCACGGGATGCCACTCGAGGCGCTGCGGTATGACGTGACGCCGCCCGGCCTGCATTACCTGCTGATCCACTACGACATCCCGCAGATCGACGCCGACGCGTGGCGGCTGCGCGTCGGGGGTCTCATCACTCGCCCGCTCGAGCTCTCCCTCTCGGATCTTCGTCAACGCACGACGGTCACACGCGCCGTCACGCTCGAGTGCGCCGGGAACGGACGCGCGTTGCTCGAACCGCGACCGCTCAGCCAGCCGTGGCTCCTGGAGGCGGTGGGCACCGCTGAATGGACGGGCGTGCCGCTTCGCGACGTGCTCGAGGAAGCGGGCGTCGAGCCCGGCGCTGCCGAGCTCGTCTTCACCGGGCTCGATCGCGGCGTCGAGGGCGAGATCGAGCAGGCGTACGAACGCAGCCTGTCGATCGACGAGTCGATGCGCGAGGACGTCCTGTTGGCGTTCGCGATGAACGGACAGGCGCTTCCCCCGCAGCACGGCGCCCCGCTGCGCCTGATCGTCCCCGGCTGGTACGGCATGACCAGCGTGAAGTGGCTCTCACGCATCACGGCGGTGGGGGAGGAGTTCGGCGGCTATCAGATGGCGACGAGCTACCGGTTCCGTTCGGATCCCGACGAGGTGGGCGAGGCGGTCACCCGGATCCGCCCGCGGAGCCTGATGATCCCGCCCGGCATCCCGGAGTTCCTCACGCGCAGCCGCGTCCTCGACGCCGGAACGCACACCCTCGTCGGCCGCGCGTGGTCCGGCCTCGGCGCGATCGAACGTGTCGAGTTCAGCCAGGACGACGGCGCGACATGGTCGGACGCCCGCCTGCACCCGCCGCATCGCGACGCGTCGGCGTGGCGAGGGTGGTCTTCCGAGTGGGCTGCATCGGCGGGCGAGCGCGTCCTGTGCTGCCGCGCGACGGATTCCACCGGCGCCATGCAGCCGCTCGAAGCCAGTTGGAACGTCGGCGGCTACGCGAACAACGCCGTCCAGCGCGTGCCCGTCCTCGTGCGCTGAATGCTCGCACGTCGCTAGCCGACCAACGTCACGGGGACCTCCACGACGTTGATCGGCTCGCCGTTCTCGGCGCTCGATTCGTAGACGCGCACGATCCCGGCCTGGGTCCGGTCGACATCGTAGTCGACCGCCTCCGAGTACTCGCCGCGACACCCGGTTCCGCACGTGGCCGTCGTGAACGTGCGCACGATCTCGTTCCCCGCGGCGTCGAGGACGCTGATGCTCACGGTCGCCTCGAATACGTTCGCGGTACCCGTGACCGTGATGGGGCTCCCGGCTCGCTCGCCGACGACCGGCGTCTGCACGAGTATGGGCGGTAGCAGGTCGGCCCACGTCTCACGGGTCATGTAGTCGTCGAGGACGATCCCCGCCTCAGAGAAGAACTCTCCGACGGGCTGCCCGTCGAGGGTGAAGGTCACCTCGTCGACGGACCCGAACTGCGTCAGCGTGTACGTCAGCTGTGCCAAGCGCAGGAACATCGACGCGGACCCGCCGCCCGATTCGTACTCGCCCGACAGATCCGCGGTCGCGAGGCCGTCCTCGATGGAAAGCGACAGTAGCTCTGTGCCCAGTGGAATCGCGGTGAAGACTCCCACATCCCGTTCGGCCTGGGTCGGGCCGTCGAACAGGGCGTTCAGCGCCGCCGTGCCGATCGCGGGGTCGAACGGCTCGGTGCGTTCGGTCGCGAACAGCCACGGTCCGTTGCCGTGACCGAACCACACCTCGTAGCTCATCGTGTCGTCCTGCGGCTCGGAGCTGGTCTCACCCGAAGGGGTCGCCCTCGGCGACGGCTCATCGTTTGCGCTGGGCAGGGGATCTCCTCTGACGGGTCCCAGAGTGCCGGCGTTGCGGTCAGCGCAGGCCGTCGCCAGGAGCGCCAGGCTCGCGCACAGAACCACGATCCGCCTGATCATCGGTCGCCTCCTTCTTCCTCGATAGGCCGTCATCGTGGCCGCCGAAGGAAACCGGGCTGTCACTCGCGTGTAACGGTTCGGTCACCGGTATCCGCAGCGTGGTCCGGGTCGTCGAGCCGGGCTCGCTCCAAACGTCGATGTCGCCGCGGAGTAGTCGGGCGTTGTCCAGCGCGATGGAGAGTCCCAGGCCGCTGCCGCCGCCTCGGGCTCGATCGGCTTTGTAGAAGCGATCGAAAACATTCGGCAGGTCCTGACGCTCGATGCCGGGCCCGTGGTCGGTGACCTCGACGAACGCCTCCGCGGTTCTCGACCCGACACGAACCGACACGTCGCCGCCTCCATGTTCGATCGCGTTCGCGACGAGGTTCGCGACTATCGTCTCGATCCGGCGTCGATCGCTGACGACCCAGACCGCGTCTCCCTGTCGGGTCACGCGCTCGTTCCATCCGCGGGCTCGGATCGTCGCCTCGACGAGCTCGTCGAGTTCCACCTGCTCGAGCCGCACGTCCTCCTTGCCCGCGTCGAAGCGCGAGATCGTCATGAGGTCCTCGACGAGACGCCGGAGCCGCGCCACGTCCGCGACGAGCAGCTCGGCCGGTCGCGCGGCATCCGGCGGAAGACGGTCCAGCTGCTCGGCGAGCATCGAGGCCTCCGCGACGAGCGCGGTGATCGGGGTTCGAAGCTCGTGCGCCACGTCCGACGTGAACCTTCGCTCGCGCGCGCGAGCGTCCGACAGCGCAGAGATCTTCGCCTGCAGTGCCTCCGCCATGCGGTTGAACGAGCTCGCCCAGGCGCCGAACTCGTCCTCGGTCACGACCGGGAGGCGCGTGTCCAGCAACCCTTCCGCCAGGGCATGAGCCGCCCGGCTGGCACGACCGAGGGGGGCGAGCGTCCGACGCGCGACGAGCCAGCCGACGACGCCCGACACGGCAACCGTGGCGATCCAGCCAAGGAGCAGCAGCGTCCGGAGCGCGCCAAGGTCGCGCAGGACGCCGTCTTCCGTGAAGGCGAGGTACAGCTCGGCCGACGATCCGGGGGGACGACCACCGACGACGAGGTAGGGGCTGCCCGCGACGTCCAGGCGCGTGAACGCGAGCTGTCCCCGCTCGACGAGGGAGCGGACATCTTCCGGAACGTCCGGTCTGACGGATGGGTTCGAGGCGAAGACGCGCTCGTCGTGCACGAGGATGGCGTGGACACCGCGTCGCTCGAAACTCCCAACGAACTGTTCGAGATCGGAGCGCGGCTCGAGATCCGCGGCGAGCTGCAGGCCGAAACGGGTTTCCCGTTCGGCCCGTTCCAACGAGTCGCCCAGGCGAGTCGCCTCCACGACGAGGTACGTCGCAGCGGCGAGCGCTCCCGTCAGGATCCCGGCGACGAGGACGAACGCCACCGTCAGACGCCGGCGAAGGCGCGTCGGCGGCGCAACGGTGGTCGCCACCGTCATCGCCTCTCGAGCCGGTAGCCCACCCCGCGCACGGTGGTGATCAGCCGCGGCCGGGTGGGATCGGGTTCCACCTTCGCGCGCAATCGCTGCACGGCCACGTCCACCAGGCGTGAGTCGCCCAGGTAGTCGTATCCCCACACGGTCTCGAGCAGCACCTCCCGGGTGAAGACCTGTCCCGGTCGGCGGGCGAGAGCCGCGAGGAGTCGGAACTCCGTGGCCGTTAGGCGCAGGTCGACCCCGTCGCGCCGCGCGACGAACGCCGACGGATCGACCTCGAGGTGGCCGACGCGACGAACCGCCTGGGATTCCGGCCCCTCCCCTGTCGTCCGGCGAAGCACCGCCCGCGCCCTGGCCACCAGTACCGGCATGTCGAACGGCTTGGTCAAGTAGTCGTCGGCGCCGAGCTCCAGCCCGGTCACGACGTCGATCGGGTCGCTCCGTGCGGTCAGCATCACGATGGGAACATCGCTCTCTCGTCTGATCTGCCGGCAGACCTCGAAGCCGTCCATGTGCGGGAGCATGAGGTCGAGGATCACGAGGTCGAACCTCCCGACCCGAAACTTGTCGACGGCCTCACGCCCGTCGACGGCCGTCGTCACGCCGAAGCCGGCTCGCTCGAGCCCGAATGCGGCCGTCTCGCGGATCGAATCGTCGTCCTCGACGAGGAGCACGCGGCCGTTCACGTTCGAAGCGTAGACGCGGCACGAGACGCGCACGCAAAAGACCGACAAGAACACCCGTGCGTCGCGGACGCGTCGGAGGCCGGTGCTAGCATCGCCGCGCGTGGGGGCGGAGAGTCCGAAAGACGAGTGCGGCCTCTTCGGCGTCTGGGCGCCGGGCGAAGACGTCGCCCGGCTCATCTATTTCGGCCTGTTTGCGCAGCAGCACCGCGGCCAGGAATCCGCCGGCATGGCGGTCTCCGATGGCGAGCATCTCCTCGTCTACAAGGAGCTCGGCCTCGTCTCCCAGGTCTTCAACGAGGCGACGCTCACGACGCTCCAGGGTGATCTGGGCATCGGCCACAACCGATACTCGACGACGGGCTCGACGACGTGGGAGAACGCGCAGCCTGCCTTCAAGACCGACGGCATCCGGTCGCTCGCGCTCGGCCACAACGGCAATCTCGTCAACACGCTCGAGCTCGCCGAACGCGCCGCGCGGGCGGGCGGGGCGACCACGGACTCGGACCTGGTCGCCACGCTGCTCGCGCGGTTCGGGGACGGCGGCCTCGAGGCCGCAGCGCTCGACGTGTTACCGACGCTGGAGGGCGCGTTCTCGTTCGTGATGATGAACGAGCGGAGCGTGTTCGCCGCGCGGGATCCTTTTGGGCTGCGCCCGCTCTCGATCGGCCGTTTGACGAACGGTTACGTCGTTGCGTCCGAGACGTGCGCGCTGGACATCGTGGGCGCGGTGTTCGTTCGGGACGTGGAGCCCGGCGAGCTCGTTCGAATCGACGACCGCGGGTTGCAGTCGACGCGCTTCGCCGAGAGCCCGCGGCAGGCGCTGTGCATCTTCGAGTACGTCTACCTGGCGCGCGCCGATTCGCGCCTTCGCGGTCGCACGGTTTACGAGGTTCGCCGCGACCTCGGGCGCCGGCTGGCGATCGAGGCGCCCGCCGACGGCGACCTAGTGATCCCCGTCCCGGATACCGGACACTCCGCGGCGCAGGGGTTCGCCGAGGTCTCCGGCATCCCGTACGGCGAAGGCCTGATGAAGAATCGATACGTCGGACGGACGTTCATCCAGCCGTCGCAGACACTTCGCGAACGCGGGGTGAAGCTCAAGCTCAACCCCATCCCGGAAGCGATCGCCGGCAAGCGGCTGGTCGTGATCGACGACTCGATCGTTCGCGGCACGACGACGCGCCAGCTCGTTCAGGCGCTGCGCGAGGCGGGCGCCGCCGAGGTCCACACCCGCATCACGTGCCCGCCGATCCGGTGGCCGTGCTTCTACGGCATCGACATGTCGAGCCGCTCCGAGCTCATCGCCTCGGATCTGGCGGTCGAGGAGATCCGCCGGTACGTCGGCGCGGACTCGCTCGGATATTTGTCGCTCGAAGGGATGGTCGCCGCCACGGGACAGGACGGCGGCGAGTTCTGTCGCGCGTGCTTCGACGGGGAGTATCCGATCCCGATCCCGGAGTACGCCGGGAAGTTCCTCCTCGAGAATCCCGCGAAGTCGTGATTCGCGCGTGAGTGGTCTGCGCCGACTCGCGTCGTCGGATGAGTGATGCGTACGGCCGCGCCGGGGTCGACCTCGACGCCGCGGGCCGTGCCGTCGGCCTGATCCGGGACCTCGCTCGCGAAGCGACTCGTCAGGAGGTTGTCGAGGGCGTTGGAGGATTCGCGGGCCTGTTCCGCATATCGGAGGATCGTCTGCTCGCCGCGGCTACCGACGGCGTGGGGACCAAGCTCGACGTCGCGCTCGCGGCCGGCCGGCTCGACACGATCGGCGTCGACCTCGTAGCGATGTGCGCGGACGACGTCGTGTGTACGGGCGCCGAGCCACTGTTCTTCCTCGACTACGTCGCGACGGGACGCCTCGTGCCGGAGGACGTTGCGGCGATCGTTTCGGGAGTCGCCGACGGGTGTCGCCGCGCCGGGTGCGCCCTGCTCGGCGGCGAGACGGCCGAACACCCGGGGACGATGCGTCCGGAGGAGCTCGATCTCGCGGGGTTCTGCGTCGGCGTCGTCGACGAACGCTCGATGCTGGGGCCGCACCGCGTTCGCGAAGGCGACGTGTTGATCGGGCTCGCCTCGACTGGATTGCACGCGAACGGCTATTCGCTCGTCCGCAAGGCGCTCCTCGAGGACGGCGGGTACCGCCTGGACGACGTCCTACCGCGGCTGGGCCGGTCGATGGGGGACGAGTTGCTCGAGCCCACGGCGATCTACACACCGCTGGTGCTCGATCTCGCGCGCGACGGTGTCATCCACGCCGCCGCGCACGTGACCGGGGGTGGGCTGGTCGAGAACGTTCCGCGAGTCATGCCGGCCGGTCACCACGCCGACATCGACTGGCGCAGCTGGCCCGCTCCGGCCGTGTTCGACCTCGTCGCGGAGGCTTCAGGCGCCGGAGATGAGGAGCTGCGCCGGACGTTCAACCTCGGCGTCGGGATGGTCCTCGTCGCACCTGCCGAACGGACCGCCGAGGTGATCTCGCGCGCCGACGCGGGTGGGTTCGCGTCCTTCCAGATCGGACGCGTCACGCGCGCGTAACGCGAGGCGGAGCGGGACCCCGATCCGTGTCCCCCCGTCGGGCGTCGGGGGGAGGCCGTCCAGGCGAACGAAGTTGGTCCCTTGGTCGCATCTTCGAGCAACGAGCGGCGGCCGATACCTACACGGATGAGCGCCACCAAGACGACGACCAGTGTCCTCGTCGTGGACGACGAGCCGCAGGTCCTTTGGATGCTGCAGTTCAGCCTCGAGGCCGAGGGATACCGAACCTACGCCGCCCGCAACGGGGAGGAGGCCTTGGAGGAGATCGCCGAGCAGCGGCCCTCGATGATGCTGCTCGACATCATGATGCCCGTCATGGACGGATGGACCGTGCTCGACCGGATGCGCCAGTTCCCTGCCGGCGAGCGCCCCAAGGTCGTCGTGGTCTCCGCCCGCTCGAGCCGGCGCGATCGGGCCAAGGCCATGGAGCTCGGCGCGGACGCGTTCGTGGCGAAGCCCTTCAGCATGGACGAGCTCATCGGCATCATCCACGGACTCGAGGGCTGACGAGCCCTCAGCCTTCGACGACCTTTCCGAACCGGATCCCGCGCACCGGCACGCGCGCCAGCTCGCCCCCCTTGCGGCGAACCATGAACGTCTCGGCTCCCTCGTCGTAGTACTCGAGCACGCCGACGGCCTCGCCCAGGAACCCGTTCGGGAGCTCGAACTGGAACGAGACGCGTTTTCCCACGTCCGCCGGCGTCACGTGGTTCTCGCGCTTCACCAGCCGAGGATATCGGCCAAGGGCAAGCGAGCGAAGCGAGCGGTGTGCGTACCCCCCGGAAAGGACTAGCGCGGGAGGCTCGAGAGTCGTTCCGACGACTCGAGGAGATCGACGAGCGCGGTGAATGCCCGGCCGACCGTCGCGCCGTCGAGCACTCGATGGTCGAACGTCAGCGAGAGCGTGCACGCAGGTCGACCCTCGACCCGTCCGTCGACGACGAGTGCGCGCGGCTCGATCACGCCGAGCGCGATCGTGACGGCGTGGCCGGGGTTGAGCAGCGGAGTGCCGAACTCCGATCCATAGCTCCCGGTGTTCGTGACGGCGATCGTCGCGTCGGCAAGATCGTCCCGCGAAAGGGCGTTCGAGCGCGCGCGCTCGGCGAGCGAGGCGATCTCCTCAGCGATCTGCGCGACCGTCTTGGCGCGGGCGTCCCTCAGCACCGGAACGACGAGTCCTCGTTCGGTGTCCGTAGCGATGCCGACGTTCACGGTGCGATGGACGAGGATCCGGTCGCCGCCCCAGCTCGAGTTCAGCATGGGGTGATCGGCGCACACCTCGGCGAGCGCGCCGACGAACAGGGGGAGTGGTGACACGCCGAGCTCGCCCCGCACGGTCTCGAGCGCCGAGCACTCCACCTGCCGGAACGTGGTGACCTGAGGGATCGCGGCGACCTGCGCGAGCCGGTCGGCGATGGCCTTCCGCACCGGGGTGACGGGAACCGTCTCGACGTTCTCCAGGTCGCTCGCTTCGCGCTCGACACCCGCCGCGGCCTCGACGTCGATTCGCGTGACACGACCGCCTGCACCGGAGGGCGTGACGGATTCGAGGTCGACGCCGAGGTCCTTGGCGAGCTTCCGCACGGCAGGCGTCGCCGCGACATGCGATCCGCCTGACCTCGAAGCCGCCGGGCGTGACTGCTCATCCGAAGCGCTTGGCGCTGACGGCTCACGCCGCTCTTCGGTTCCCGCGACGTCGAACGTCACGAGTGGAGATCCGACGGTGAGCGTCGCGCCGGCGGCTACGTGCAGCCGGACCACCTTCCCTGCGAA
>CALGFI010000076.1 GCA_937881155.1 uncultured bacterium
CCTCATGCGCGATGCCCGGTGGATAGGATAGGCACCGAACCTACCTGAAACGCGCTCTACTGCCCCCGCACTCAGGCTCTCGTGCACCTCTTCCCGGGGCAGGAAATCCCGAAACTACAGGCTGACGATCGATCGACACGACAACCGCCTTGACCTCCGCCAGCTCGAGTCCGCCGCGAACGGTGACGCGATCGACCAACAGTTAGCATCCGCCCATGCCGAACGTCCGTCCATCCCGGCGCACCGAGTCGTTCACCGAGTCCGTTATCCGCGAGATGACGCGCCTCGCGATGGAGCACGACGCCATCAACCTGGCGCAGGGCTTTCCGGACTTCCCCGCGCCCGAGGAGGTCAAGCAGGCCGCCAAGGACGCGATCGACGCCGACCTGAACCAGTACCCGATCACGTGGGGCGAGCCGGAGCTCCGCGGCGCGATCGCCGCTCATTACGAGCGGCGTTATGGAATGCACGTGGATCCGCTAGCGCAGCTCTGCGTCACGTGCGGCTCTACAGAGGCCATGATCGCGTCGCTCCTCGGCGTGATCGATCCGGGCGACGAGGTCGTCATCTTCGAGCCCTACTACGAGAACTACGGGCCGGACACGATCCTGTCGGGCGCCGTGCCTCGGTACGTCTCGCTCCGGGCACCCGATTGGACGTTCGACGAGATGGAACTTGCGAACGCGTTCGGGCCGCGAACGCGCGGGATCGTCCTCAACACACCGAACAACCCGACCGGAAAGGTGTTCACGCGCGAGGAGCTCGAACAGATCGCGGCGCTCTGCCAGAAGTGGGACGTGATCGCGTTCACCGACGAGATCTACGAGCACATCGTCTACGACGGCGCGCAGCACGTGCCGATCGCCACCGTCCCCGGGATGGAGGACCGAACGGTCACGATCAGCGCGCTGTCCAAAACGTATGCCGTGACCGGATGGCGCGTCGGCTGGGCGATCGCGCCGCCGGCGCTCGTGCCCGGGATCCGGAAGGTCCACGACTTCCTGGCGGTCGGTGCGCCGACGCCGCTGCAGCACGCCGGTGCGACCGCCCTCAACCTGCCCGACACGTACTACGCGCGCATGGCGGAGGAGTACGCCGATCGGCGAGAGCTCATGATGAAGACGCTGTGGGATCACGGGTTCGAGGCCCAGCCGCCGCGAGGCGCGTACTACGTGATGGCGGGGATCTCGCACCTCGGCCTGGGCGACGACACGCAGACGGCCGAACACCTGACGCGGGAGATCGGGGTGGCCGTCGTGCCCGGCTCGTCGTTCTTCTCCGATCCCTCGCTCGGTCACGCGCTCGTGCGTTTCTCGTTCTGCAAGAAGCTCGAGACGCTGGAGGAAGCCGCTCGGCGTTTGGAGAAGCTCCGGACGTAGCTGGCTCAGCCGCGATCGCGCTCGAGCGTTGCGGGATCCGCACCGAGGAACCTCAGCAGGTTCCCGAACATCGCTGCGAACGTGAACACCGTCGCGGCGACGACGATGAACACGATCGTCACCGACGCGATCGTCGGCGTGAACCCGTAGCGCAGGCTGTTGAAGATCTTGATCGGCAGCGTTTGGACGGAGAACCCGGCGACGAGGAACGAGATGATGTACTCGTTCAGCGACAGCACGAACGCAGCGGCGTAGCCCGTGACCATCGACGGCACGAGCAGCGGCAGCGTGATCGTTCGGAACGTCGTCCGCGGGTTCGCCCCTAGCGTCTGCGCGGCCTCTCGGAGCGCCGGGTCCATCGTCTCCATGCCAAGCGAGATCGCGATCAACGGCAAGGTCGAGAAGAAGACCCCGTGGGCGATGATCACGTTCTCGATGCGGCCGACGTGCCCGGTGGCGTTCCAGAACACCTGCAGGGCGAGCGCGGTGATCACCGGCGGCAGCAGGAACGGCAGGATGCCCAGCGAGTACAGGAGCGGCGTGAGGCGGATCCGGTACGCCCGGAGCACGTAGGCGAGAGGCGTGGCGACGGCCACGGCGAGGGCCGCGCTTGCGGTGGCGATGACGAGGCTGGTGACGATCGCGTCGCGCCATTCGGCGTCCGTCCATAGTGCGCCGTACCACGCGAGCGAGAACCCTTCGGGCGGAAAGTCCATGTACCGGTTCTCGTTGATCGACACGATCGCCACCACCACGAGCGGGGCGAACAGGAACACGATCGTGAACGCCGTCACGAACCACTTGAGCGCTCGCATCAGGCGACTCGCCGGGTCCGCGACTCGATCAGCGCGACGACGCCGACCACGACCAGGGAAAGGGCCGTGAGGAAGATCGCCATCGCCGACGCGAACGGCACGTTCGCGTTGAACGATGCCTGGTCGGAGATGAAGACGGACAGCGTCCAGTGCTCCGGCCGCCCGAGGAGCGCCGCGATCAGGTACGACCCGAGCGTGAACACGAACACGAGCAGGAACCCCGCCATGATCACCGGTCGCGAGATCGGCACGACGACCGTCCAGAACGTCCGCCACGGCGACGCTCCCAGCGTCTGGGCGGCCTCGGTCACCTCCCGGTCCAAGCGTGTGAGCGACGGGTACAGGGTGAGGACGCAGTACGGGAACGCGATGTAGGACAGGCCGAGCAACACGGCAATGAAGCTCGGCTGATACGCCACCGGTTCGTTCATCGCGCCCAGCCACACCAGGATGTTCGAGATGCCCGCGGCACGCCCGAGGAGCACGCTCCAGGTGAACGCCACGATGACCTCGGAGAGCGAGAGCGCGGAGAGCACCAGGATGAGCAGCGCGACGTGGGGACGCCGCCGCATCCGCGTCAGGAAGTACGTGAACGGGAACGCGATCGCGATGCACGCAGCGCCGGCGAGCAGGCAGATCCCGATCGAGAACGCCGCCCGCTCCAGGAACACGTCGGACAGGAGCCGCTGCCAGCTGGCGACCTCGAACGCCGGCTCGTAGAACCCGCCCTGGATGCGCCGGTAGAACGAGGTCGCCACGATCATCCCGAACGGGATGAGGAAGAAGACGGCGAGGACGGCGATCGGGATCGCCAGGACCCCGTAGGTGGCGGGCGTCGGATCTCGCCGCTCACTCATCCGCGCACCACGACGCAGGCCTGGGGCGGGAATCTGACGGTGACCCGGTCGCCCTGCTCGACCGGCACGCGATCGCGAGGACTTCCCGCAACGACGACGTTCTCGTCCAGGCCGCAGTCGACGTAGCACTCGAACAGCTCGCCGAGGTCGCGGACGAACACGACCGTGCCGAGGATGCCGTTCGACTCGTCCGTCTCACCTCTCGAGAGGTGTGTGTCTTCCGGCCTGACCGAGATCAGCACCTCGTCGCCCTCGTGTGCTGCCGTGCCACCTTCGACCCGCAGCGCGCCCCCCTCGACGCCGACGCGTCCGTCCGGGAGCGCCCTTCCCCTCAGCAGGTTCGTGCTGCCGATGAACCGCGCGACGAACGCAGTCGCAGGTCGGCGGTAGACCTCCAGCGGTGGACCCACCTGCTCCACGCGCCCCGCGTCCATCACGACAACGAGGTCGGACATCGTCATCGCCTCGCGCTGGTCGTGCGTGACCATGATCGTCGTGATCCCCAGCTGCTGCTGCAGCAGCCGGAGCTCGACCTGGAGCTGCTCGCGGAGGTTCGCGTCGAGCGCAGACAGCGGTTCGTCGAGCAGGAACAGCTTTGGAGCCAGGGCGAGGGCGCGGGCCGTGGCCACCCGCTGGCGCTGCCCGCCCGAGAGCTGCGAGATCCGGCGGTCCCCCATCCCCTCCAAAGAGACGAGCCCGAGCAGCTCGTCGACGCGCACTCGGCTCTCGCGGTCGCCGACGCCCCGGATCCGAATGCCGTACGCGATGTTCCCCGCGACGGAGAGGTGGGGAAACAGCGCGAGCGTCTGGAAGACCATCCCGATGTCGCGCAGGTGCGGCGGTCGATCGGTGATGTCGGCGCCGTCGAGGTAGACGCGGCCCTCCGTCGGCTTCTCCAGCCCCGCGATCATCCGGAGCATCGTGGTCTTGCCGCACCCGGACGGCCCCAGGAACGAGATCAGCTTGCCCGGCGGCAGCTCGAGGTCGACGCCGGCGACCGCTTCCACGTCGCCGAAGTGCTTGACGAGTCCCTCGAGCTTCAGTCCTCCGCGTGCGTCCACGTCACGGTCGCTACGAGAGCATCATCTCCGTCCACTGCTGGTCGATGAAGTCCTCGAACTGGTCGTAGATCTCGTACTTCGGACGCAGCGCGGCGTCGGGACCGGGACCACCGACCGCCTCGTACTCCTTCTCGGTGAGGTCCATCGTTTCCTTCCGCGCGGTCGGCGTGGTGCCGAGCGTTCGCGCCAGCTCCGCCTGCACCTCGGGCCGGCAGAAGTAGTCGATGAACGCGACGCAGCCGCCGACGTTTTCGGTCGTCCTGGTCACCGCCCAGAACCCCGAGTCCAGGACCGCGCCCTCGTCGGGGAACACGCTTCGCAGTGGCTCGCCCTGCGACGCCGCGAACGTCGTGATGTCGTGATAGAACTGCCCGAGCGACACCTCACCCGTGTTGAACGCTTGCTGCGCCTGCGCCTCGTCGCGGTAGAACAGCTTGACGTTCGGCTTGACCTCTTGAAGCTTCGTCATCACCTCGACGATGCCGTCCTCGGTGTCGAGGATGTCGTAGCCGTCGAAGTACAACGTCGCGGTGATCTCGAGCAGATACGAGTTCGCCGCGTTCCGCAGCAGGGCCAGCTCGTTCTCCCATTCGGAGTCCCAGAACGCGCTCCAACTGGTGGGACTCTCCGGCACCCGCTCGGTGTTCGAGACGATCGTGATGTACCAGGACACGTTGCCGACGCCGGTGACGAGGCCGTCGTCGGTCGTCCGGATGTAGCCCTCGGCGATGTTGTCGGCGTTCGTGAGGTTCGAGACGTCGTACGTCGCCAGGATGTCGCCGTTGATCGCGCGCTGGATCCCCACGCCGGAGAGCATCGAGATGTCGGCCGGTGGAGGAGTCCCGGAGTCGACCGCCTGCTTCAGCTGAACCACCCAGACCTCCGACGTCGGCTGTTCGACGGATTCGACCTCGACGCCGGTCTCCTTCGTGAACGCCGGATACATCGCCGCGAAGTTCTCCTCGAAGAACCCGCCGTACGTGCTGACCTTGATGCTGGTGCCCTCGAGATCGCCGGTCGGGATCGCGGTCGCAGACGGGCTCGCGCCGCCTCCCGCCTGCTGCTCCGGCCCGCGGCCGCACGCCGCCAGCAGCGCCGGGAGCGAAAGGCCGACCGCGCCGGCAGCCGGCGCGCGCCTGAGCAGGTCCCTACGAGTGATCCTCCTCTCGCGGTCCACCATGCGCCCCCTCTCTGGTCGTTCATCGATGACCATCGCGGTTCGCGCCGCCGAGCGCAAGCCAAGCGGTTCTTACGTACGGTCGGCCGCGAACAGCGCGATGAGCTCGTACGCGATGTGTGATGCGGCAACCGCCGTGATCTCGGCATGGTCGTACGCCGGCGCGACCTCGACGATGTCGGCTCCCGCGAGATCGAGGCCTCGAAGGCCGCGGAGGATGCCCAACATCTCCCGGCTGGTCATGCCTCCCGCCTCGGGCGTCCCCGTTCCCGGCGCGAACGCCGGGTCGAGCGCGTCGATGTCGATCGAGACGTAGACGGGCGCGTCGCCGACGCGTTCGCGGATCCGCCCGGCGACGGCGTCGATCCCCTCCGACAGGATGTCGAGCGCCGTCACGATGCGGAACCCGAAGCTCGCGTCGTCGACGAGGTCCTGCGCCGAGAACAGCGGGCCGCGGATCGCGAGGTGGATCGAGCGGTCCTCGAGGAGCAATCCCTCCTCCCACGCGCGACGGAACGGCGTCCCGTGCGTGTAGGACGCGCCGAAGTACGTGTCCCACGTGTCGAGGTGCGCGTCGAAGTGCACGAGCGCGAGCGGCCCGCGTTGCTCTCGGAGCGAGCGGAGCAGCGGCAGGGCGATCGTGTGGTCGCCGCCGATACAGACGAGCCGTCCCACCTCGTCACGTAACTCGGTGGCGTGCCGCTCGATCTGCCCGATCGCCTCGTCGATCGAGAAGGGGTTGCACGCGATGTCGCCGGCGTCGACGACCTGCTGCGCGGCGAACGGCTTCACGTCGAGTCCCGGGTGGTACGCGCGGAGCAGTCGAGACGCGTTCCGCACCGCGATGGGCCCGAACCGCGCGCCGGGCCGATAGGTCACGCCCGAGTCGAACGGGACGCCGAGGACGGCGACGTCGGCGCGACCGACCTCGTCCAGACGCGGCAGTCGAGCGAACGTCGACGGACCGGCGAAGCGAGGGATCTTGAGAGGATCGAGCGGGCCTCGGGGGGTCTCCGGTTCGCTCGTTGAGGCCGGCGGACCCGAGGACTCGTCCATCGCGCGGTGCAGCGTAGTCCGTCGAGCCCGCTCGCCGCGACGAGGCCGGTCCCGTCGCCCCTACCGGCAAACTGGTCTACGACATCAACCTCTTCACGTCGTGCCCTTGTAGTTGGCGAGCGCCCGCAGCTCGTACGCGATCTCGACCAGATCGGCCTGGTCGCGCATGACGACGTCGATCGGCTTGTACGCCGACGGCGCCTCGTCGAGGAGCTGCTCCGCGTGCTCGTGCTGCCAAGCCGCGTCGCCCATCGCCGTCGCGAACTCATCGAGGGAAAGGGTCTTCCGCGCTCGCGAGCGCGACATCGCGCGCCCCGCTCCGTGTGAGCACGACTCGTACGAGTCGGGATTGCCGAGCCCGCGGACGACGAACGACCGCTGGCCCATCGCGGCCGGGATCAGTCCCCACTCGCCCCTGCCGGCTCGGATCGCGCCCTTGCGCGTGATCCATCGCTCCCGACCGCCGTGACGTTCAAGCTCCGTGTAGTTGTGGTGGCAGTTCACCTCGAACGTCGCGTCGACGTCGCGCCCGAGGGCGTTCGCGGCGACGGCGTGCGTCGACTCCAGCATCAGCTCCCGGTTCCGGAGCGCGTATCGCTGCGACCATCTGAGGTCGCTCAGGTAGGCATCGAACTCCGGTGTCCCCTCGTCCAGCCACGCGAGCTCCCGGTCCGGCAGCGGATACGCGCACGTCTCCTTCGCGATGCGCGTGTGCATCGTCGCCAGGATGTTGCCCGCGCCCCGCGATCCCGAGTGCAACAGGATCCATACGAACCCCTCTTCATCCGCCGCGAGCTCGACGAAGTGGTTACCTGAGCCGAGCGTCCCGAGCTGGTCCATCGCCTTCGTCACGTCGCGCAGCCTCGGCGGCGGCGGGTTCTCCTCGAACCACGCCTCCGCCTCCGCCTTTGCCGAGGCGTGCCACTTGCCGAGGCCCGCGGGAACGGCCTTGCGCATCGATCGGATCCACGAGCGGAGGTGATCCGGCGTGAGCTCGTCCGCCGTGAGGTCGAGACGACGGGCGGCCATCCCGCAGCCGATGTCGACACCCACCGCGCTCGGGATGACCGCACCGTTCGTGGGAATGACCGATCCGACCACGGCGCCCTTCCCCAGGTGCGCGTCGGACATGAGCGCGACGTGTCCGTCGACGATGGGGAGGTCGGCGGAACGCCGCGCCTGCTGTTCGGTCTCGGGTTCGAGGATGCTCGCCCACGACAGGACGTGTTCGCCCAGCCTGGTTGGCACCCGGTCAGCGTCCCTTCAGTCGCGTGGGCACGTCGTCAGCGTTCGTCACGCGCGAGCTCGTAGCGCACCACCTGGCCGCCGTGTCGATGCTCGTAGCGTTCGACGAGACGGAGGCCGACGTTCTCCGCTACGCGAAGCGACGGGACGTTTTCGGCAGCCGCGAACGCGCGGACGCGCTCGGCGCCGAGCGTCCCGAACGCGTAGTCGACCAGCGCGCGAACGGCCTCGGTCGCGTACCCGCGCCCCTGGAACGCCGGGGCGATCGTGTATCCGATCTTGGCCACGCCCGGCTCGCCGTCGACCGCGCTGATGCCGACGTCGCCGACCAGGCGACCGCCGTCGCGTTCCTCGACCGTGAACTGCACCCACCCGCCCGCGCCGCCCGGCGCTCGGCTCTCCATCTCCACGATCTCGGCGCGGATGCCCTCGGGGTCGGTGCGGTCCCATCCTTGGTACCGATTCACGTTCGGGTCGCTGCGGTAGGCGGAGATCGGTTCCGCGTCCTCCCGTCTCGATCGCCGAAGAACGAGGCGCTCCGTCACGAGCGGCTTGAACTCGGGGTCGGCGCGCATCGTCCGGGAAGGGTAACTACCGCGGACGTGCTGAGGAGCGCTAGCCCGTGGCCGGCGCGGGCGGCACGACGGACAGCGAGTCGACCGAGACGACGCGTCCCGTGGCGCGAGGGTCGGATCGGCCCAGCACCTCGATCCGGATGGTGTGCAGGCCCGGCGACAACCCCGTCACACGGTGACGCACCGCGTCCACGCGCCGAGCGGAGTACGTGTCGACGACACGCTCGAGCTTCCCGTCGATCCAGATGGCGGCGAGGCCATGGTTCGGCCCGGTGACCGTCGTCCACACGGCACCAGTCCCGCGGAAGCGCACGTCGGCGCGCGCTCCGTTCACGTCGCTGCCCGCGACGCGCCCGCTGCGCCCCTCGCGCGCGGGAAGCACCGTCCACGCACCCGGCCGCCGGTACGTGATCGCCGTGCTGCCCTGTTCGAGCTCCGTCGGCGCGACGAACGCGCGGACGATGCTCGGCGTCGGGTTGCCGGCGCGGTCCGTGACACGATGCTCCGCGGTCGCCGGGTTCACCACGATCCGGTAGTGCTCGCCGGGAACGAGGGGTCGGCGCGGCGTGATGACGACCCGGCGCACATCACCGGACGAGCACCCGATGTAGGTTCCGACGCCCGTGAGACAGGCGAGCCGGATGCTCGGCTGCCTGACGAACCGGCTCGCCCGCACGTGCACGTTCCGCGGCGTTATGCCGCCCACGGTCTCGTCGAACGAGACGATCGCCGGGCTCGTGAAACCGTCTGGCCGCGTGATCCGTGCCGTCGGCGGGGTCGTGTCCGGAACCGTGATGACGAGCTCGCTCAGCGAATCCGTGAGGTTCACGTCGACGCACCCGCGGATCCCCGGAACGCTGCCGCATTCGCTCTGCTGCCAGATCGACCATCCGTGGCCGCCCCACTCCCGGGCCGGAAGCGAGGGGCGACGGACGCCCCAGTGCGCGACCCACAGCGTGTCGAAGCCCGCCTTCACCACCGCCGTCGTGTCGCCCGTTCGCTCGGCCCACCCGAGGGAGCTCGTGTAGACCATCGGCCGAACGCCGAGGCGGTCGCGAACGCGCCGAAGCCACTGAAGGATCCACCTCGTCAACCGCCGGTGCGACAGCCCGCCGGAGGACTCGAGGTCGAGCACGGGGATGACGTTCCCCGGCTCCAAGCGGGCGACGTCGAGGAAGTGGTTCGCCTCGCGGACGGCGTCAAAGGGGCCCTTGTCCGGCCGGGCGAAGTGGTACGCGCCGAACGCCAAGTGGTTGGCCTCGGCATGTGACTTGTTCCGCAGGTACCTCCGATCGATGTACGTGCGGCCCTCGGTCGCCTTGGCGATCACGAAGTGATGGCCCGAGCGTGCTACGCGCTCCCAGTCGATCCGACCCTGGTAGTGGGACACGTCGATGCCCCGGGTCTGATTTCCCCTCGCCTGTCGAACGACCGCTCGAGGGAACGCCGAGGCGCCGGCGACGATCGACTCCCTGATCGCCTCCACGAAACCCACCGCGGGCGCGGACGCCTTCGGGCCGGTCCGGTGCCGCGACGGCCGCTTTGGCTCGTCACCTTTGAAGTTGGGATACGAGGCCAGACCTGCCAGCGCGGCGGCGAAGACGATGACGCACGCCACCGCGCGCCGAACGTGTTGCATCGACGCTTTCCCCCTGCCAAGGACGGGATGGGCGAGGCTACCGAGTGCAACGACGTTTTCGTGGCAGGGACGCTCCAGTTGGAGCATTCCGCCGAGAACATCCGTGCACTGAGCGTGCTCGCCGGGCTCGTTGTTCGGAGGGTTGAGCCGGGCGTGAGGCTCAGCTCTGTTCGGTCGGACGCCGCCCGTACACTCGCCGCACCATGCCGGTCGACGCCGACGCCATCCTTTCGCTCGCCGTCGACCTCGCGACGCAGGCGGCCGCGGTGCATGCGGACGGCCGAAAAACGCTGCTCCGAGTCGAGGAGAAGGGCTCGCCGTTCAGCCTGGTCACGCAGGTCGACCGGGAGGCCGAACGCGTGATCGTCGACGGGATCACAGCGGCACGTCCGGACGACGAGATCCTCGGCGAAGAGGGAACGTCGGTACCCGGCAGCTCAGGCGTGCGGTGGCTCGTCGACCCGGTCGACGGAACGACGAACTACGTCTACGGGTATGCCGCGTATTCCGCCTCGATCGGCGTCGAGATCGACGGCCAACCGGCGGTCGGCGTGGTGTTCGACACCGGGCGGGACGTGCTGTACACGGCCGTTCGCGGTCGCGGAGCGACCGCGAACGGCGACCCCATCGAGGCGAGCGACAAGGACGAGCTCGCCACCGCGCTCGTCGCGACGGGCTTCGCATTCGATCCCGCGCTTCGAACACGGCAGGGCGAGACGCTGACGAGGATCCTGGCGCGTCTTCGCGACATCCGGCGGAGCGGCTCGGCCTCGATCGACCTCCTTTCGTTGGCTACCGGGGCCGTCGACGCCTACTACGAAGGCGGGCTCGCGCCTTGGGACGTCGCGGGTGGAGCCGTCATCGCCGAGGAGGCCGGCGCGACGGTGCTTCGGTCTACCGTCGATGGCTATCCGGGGATCGGCGTGATCGGCGCGAACCCTCGGCTGCTCGAACCGCTCACCACGTTGCTGCGCGACGCCGGTTTCGCCCTGGACGCCTCCTGATCGTTCGTCGCCGTGCCGGGCACCGCTCAGACGTAAACCGTTGAAGGGTACCGCCAGAGGCTGTTTTCGCGTCGATCAGCGAGGCGCGGAAACGGTGACGCCCGCGGCAGCCCGAACCACAGCCAAAACGAGCCTTGCCCACGTGGGCTTTCGAACCGGCTTCCGCGACGATTGCTCGTCCGTCAGTTCGGCGAGGCGCTCCTGAATCTCCGCCTCCCATGCGTCCCAGCTCTCCATGGGCAGAACATCGGCACGTTGATGGGCGGGCTCAAGGCTCGGGCCACAAATGAAGGAAAGGGCGGTTGGCTGTACGCGGTCCGCGTTCGGCCGGCGACTGCTCGATCAGCGCCCAGCTGGCTGCGGAGCGCGTTCAGCCGATCGCTTCGCCGCTCACGAGGTCGAACACGTGCAGCCGCGCCGTGTTCACCACGAGCTCCAACCGATCCCCCTCGCGAACGGGCGTCCGTTCATCGATCCGCGCGACGAAGCGATTGGCGCTGCCGAGCGCGAACGCGGGCCCGTCGTCGTCCGCTCCGAAGTCGCCTTCGCCGGCGTCGGGCATATCCACGACCGGCGCGCCGATATCGAAGTGCACGTGCAGATCCCGCCCGATCGTGTCGACGCGTTCGACGTTCGCCGAGATGCGGGCGTCGGCCGGCGCGGTCGGCGCGAACGCCGCATCCTCCAGGTCGTCCGGGCGGATACCCACGACGACCGGCAGGCCCTCGTACACGCGGAGCCGCGGATGCCGTTCGAACACGCGGTCGTCGATCCCGAGCCGATGCGTTCCGAACGCGAACGTCGGGACGCCATCGTCACGGGTCAGCGTGGCTTCGACCAGGTTCATGGGCGGTGTTCCGATGAACCCGGCGACGAACAGGTTCGCCGGCTCGTCGTACAGCTCGCTCGGCCGGCCCACCTGCTGCAGCACCCCGTCGCGCATCACCGCCACGTGGTCGCCAAGCGTCATCGCCTCGACCTGGTCGTGGGTCACGTACAGGGTGGTCACGCCGACCGCACGCTGGATCCGGATCAGCTCGCCGCGCATGCCTGCGCGGAGCTTGGCGTCGATGTTCGACAACGGCTCGTCCATCAGGAACACCTGCGGCTGCCGAACGATGGCCCGCCCGAGCGCCACGCGCTGCCGCTGGCCGCCTGACAGCGAGCGAGGCCGCTTGTCCAGGACGTTGTCGATCTCGAGGATTCGCGCGGCCTGACGAACCATTCGGTCGACGTCGTCCTTCTTCGTACGGCGGGCGAGAGGGCCGAACGCGATGTTCTCGTACGCCGTCATGTGCGGGTACAGCGCGTAGTTCTGGAAGACCATGGCGACGTCGCGATCGCGTGGTGAATCGCCGGTGACGTCACGCCCGGCGATGCGGATCGTGCCCTTGGTCACGCCGTCGAGGCCGGCGACCATCCGAAGCATCGTCGTCTTGCCGCATCCCGAAGGACCGAGGAGGACGAAGAAGCTGCCGTCGGGCACGTCGAGATCGAGCGACGACACCGCCTCGACACCGCCGCGGTAGACCTTCGTGACGTCCTCGAGCTCGACCTCGCCCATCGTTCGGCTACGCCCACCACATCTTCGGCTTCTCGCGGATCACCACGGTCCGCAGCAGCTCGATCGCCCTGCGGAGCCCCTCGTCCATCGACACGAGCTGCTCCACGTGCTCGATGCTAGCTCTGTCGGGTTCGTCGCCGGCTCGTTGAGCGGCCGCGCGTGAGCGAGGCCGAAAACGCCAGCCCGGGACGAGCCGCCACGCCGGCCTGCCGCGAACGGCGGCGTTCGGGATATGGTCGAAC
>CALGFI010000077.1 GCA_937881155.1 uncultured bacterium
CTCGAGGCCGAGCGCCGCACCGAAGCCAAGCGGAAGGCGGCGCAATCCTCGCGCTGAGGCGCGACCCCTAGGTGCCCATCGGCGACGGCCAGTCGCCGTCGCCGCGGAACTCCGCCCACGGGTCGTAGTCGACTTCGAGTGCTTCCTGCGACGGCCGCTGCTCTTCGGGCACGTGCTCGAGGTTCACGCGGATGCGCCACCAGGCCTTGAAACGACCGCGCATCGAGTCGACGAGCACGTCGGCGGGCTGAAGGTGCTCCGCGGCAACGGCGTGCCGTTCCTTCCATCGCTCGAAACCCGCAAGTGCTTCGTCCTTCGACTCGGCGCGGGCGATCTCGATCAGCGGCTTCGTGCTCTGCCGGCGCCCGGTTCCGGTTCCGCTCGACTTGGGCGGCGTCTTCCTCCTCCGTGACGGCTGCACGCGCGGGGGTTCGTCCTCGCCCTTCGGGAAGTGCGGCGGCCACGGCGCGTCGCCGAGTCCCTCGCGCTCGTCTCGATCGGCGAGCTCGAGCAGCGCGTCGAGCGTGTGCGACACCTCGTCGATCTCGGCGCCGGGATCGCCGACTGTCTGCAGGCGTTCCGAGATCGTCGCGACGGTGTATGCCGCCGGGTCCACAGCAGCGACCTCGTCCCAGTCGAGCGGCGTCGAGATGCGCGCGTCCGCCACCGGACGGATCGAGTACGCGCTCGCGACGGTTCGGTCTCGTGCGTTCTGGTTGTAGTCGACGAAGACGCCGTGACGCTCCTCCTTCCACCACGCGCTCGTCGCTTTCGGTGAGCGCCGCTCGACGGCGCGCGCGAGCGCCAGTGCGGCGCGCCGGACCTGCGTGAACGTCCATCGCGGCTCGATCCGAAGGTTCACGTGGATTCCCCGCTTGCCGCTCGTCTTGGGGAACGCTCGGTACCCGAGCTCGTCCAACACGTCCCGCGTGACGAGGGCAGCCTCGCGAACGTCCTCCCACGGAACGCCCGGGATCGGGTCGAGGTCCACGCGGAGCTCGTCGGGGTGGTCGACGTCGTCGCCTCGGACCGGCCACGGATTCACGTCGACGCAGCCGAGCGTCGCGTGCCACGCGAGATGCGCTGCGTCCGCCATCACCGGCATCGTTGCAGTTCGTCCGCTGGGGAACGTGATGTGCGCCGTCTCCACCCATTCGGGCGCACCTTTGGGCAGGCGCTTCTGATAGAAGTCCTCGCCCTCGATCCCGTCGGGGTACCGGTGAAGGACCACCGGACGGTCGCGGCACCCGTGAAGCGCGACCTCCGCGACGTCGGCGAAATAGCGAACGACGTCCAGCTTCGTCAAACCCGCCCGCGGGAAGTACGGCTTGCTCGGGTTGGTCACGCGGATCTCGCGACCGGCGACCTCGAGCACCTCGGCCTTGGCGGGGCTCATCGCGGCTAGCTTGCCGCATAAACGAGGCGCCGGGACGCGCATCGCGTCCCGGCGCCTCGCGCGCTTCGTGAAACCTACGCTGCCAGCGGTAGCACCCGCACGATCGGCTCGTCGCTGGGGAGCGGCACGGCAGCGAGCTCGGACCCGGAAGCGGCGTCGAGCACCGCGAGCCTGTCGCCGACCGCTGCGTAGAGGTTCGAGCCATCGAAGGACCCACCGATAGAAGACACCACGCCGCCGAGTCGCCACGAGTCGATGACCTCGAACGTCGACGCGTCCAGCGCGGTCACGACCGATCCGTCGTCCCGGACCGTCGCACTCGTCGTGTCGTCTCCTGCGACCGAGACGAACAACGTTCGCCCGTCAGGGCTGATCCAAGCCGAGGTTCGACCGATCGACCCAACGCTCGGCAGGTCGAGCTCGGACGTGCTGACCTTGAGCGACCCCGTGTTCATCGCGGCGACGAGTCCCCGACCGGCGTCGACGATGTACAGGTACGACCCGTCGGGTGTGGTCGCCATCGCCTGCTCGTCGGCCGGCCGGTCCCACATCGCTCTAGGCAGCCCGACACAGTGCGCCCACCCTTCGTTGAGGCTCAGCACGTGGACGAACGACACGTTCGCATCGTTCGCAACGGGCGCGTCGTGCGGCGCGTATCCAGGACGCGAGCTGGTGTACAGGGTGTACAGCTGGTCGGCGTCCGGCGCGAGGAGCTGCGACAGACGGGTTCCGGGCATCCGCTCGGCCGGGCCCTTGAACGGCCCGAAGACCGGCAGGAGCTTCTCGCGGACGAGGTCGAGCACCGTGACGCGATACGCCGTCGGCGTCTCGGCCGGCAGGTGCTGGATCAGGAACAGGCTACGGTCGTCTGTCGAGAACGCCTCCGGCTCGAAGTTGCCCTCGAGATCGAGCGTGATCGTCTCGTTCACCCCGGTCGGATCGGCCACGACGATCGTGGTCCGGGCGCGGGGGAATGGAACCGACGGATCCCAGCCCTCGGGCAGCGGTTCGGTCAGGGCAACGGCCCGCCCACTCTCGGAGACGATGCGCGCCTCGAGCTCGCCCCGAACCGTGATCGTCGATCCGAGCACACCGGTTGCCGCATCGCGCTTTTCGACGGCCGTCTCGCGACCATCGAACGACGTGGACAGAACCCATCCGCCGCCGAGGCTCGATACGGAGCCGGGGCCGTCGAACACGACCGAGCCGGTGGGAACACGAACCACGAGCGGACCGTCGGGCGTACCGAGGAAGAGCGTCTCGGCGGTGAGGTTCCTCGCTGTCGTGGTTTCGGTCGGAGTGGTGGAGCCCGTGCACGCCGCCAAGAGCAGCGTGAGCGCGGACGCCGTCACGAGCAGCCTGACGCGCATCGCAGCCTCCCGTTTGGTCGTGAGGCACTGGTCTCCGTACGCCTCGACCAGAACTACTGCCCGAGCGCGAGGAAGGTTCCATGGAACCGCGGGCGAGCGCGTCCGGTCTGCTCGGTGACGAAGCGGGCATGTGCCCCGGGACTTTGAGGAGACTGCGATGCGCGTGAGGCTCGGACTCGTGGCGTTGACGGCGACGGCGCTCGTGCTTTCCGCGCAAACGGCCATGGCCGACGGCGGCGCGTACATCGAATTCCGCGGGCCGCGTCCAGGGTCACACTTCCTTCCTGGCGACGACGCATCGGGGACGGCGTTCGTGGCGATTCCCGAGCGACACGAGGAACTCCTCGACCGCGGGCCGTTCTACATCTATCTCGTCCCGGGCAACAAATGGATCCAGGAGGGAAAGGCCCTTCCCGAAGGGGTCATCAGGCTCGCCACGGCGACAATCGAGCGCGACTCAGGAACGATCTTCGAGATCAGCACGAGCTTCACGGTGCCCGACGTGCAGGGTGAGTACTACACGATCCAGTTCTGCAACGAGCCGTGCACGATCTCCGGCTTCCGCGAGTCGCTCTCGGGACAGATCTCGATCGTGCAGACGCTTCGCGAAGCGAGCCTGCTGAACGAGCAGCAGCGCCTGTACGGCAAGAACTGGCACCTGCGGCGTCAGGTCCGGAAGGCGAACAAGCAGGTCGAAGACCTCCAACTAATGATTGATGCGGCCGGGTCGGAGCGGAGCAATCTCATCCAACAGATCGACGACCTCGAGGCAGAGATCGTCCGGGATCAGCGGGCGCCCGAGGAGGACGCGCGGCCGCTCGCCGAGGGATGGGCGCTGGTGGCGATCGCCATCGCGGTCCTCGTGTCATTGGTGGCCGTGACACTCGGCATCGTGTTCTCCAGGCGCCATCGCCCGACGCTGGTCGTGCCGGACACGATCGCCGGGCTCGACGAGGAGCTCGAGGACACGCTCGCCCGAACCTGACGTTGCTTCCGCAACGGCGAAGCGGAGAGTCGAACGACGACATGCCCACCATGGTGTTTCGGGTACCCTTTCGGTCCCCATGGACCGGCAAGGGACGCTGCTCTTGGCCCTCGGCCTGTTGATCGTCGCCGCCGCGGTCGTCTCCGCGAGCGGCTGGATCCTGTTCGTCCGTGACCGTCGCGCGTCCCGCGCCATCACCCCGGAGCATCACGAGGCCATCGAGGGGCACTAGTGCTCGAGCTCCTCGACCTCCGGGATCGGAGGGAGCGGCTCGAGCCCCGACGCCTCGAGATCGATCCCGACGTATCCGCCACCGTTCGCGACGCGATCGAACGCGTCCGCCGTGAGGGTGACGCAGCGCTCCTCGAGCTGACGCTTCGATTCGACGGGCCCGATCTTCGTGAACGCGGCCTCGTCGCGACGCCGGACGAGTTCGCAGCGGCGTTCGACACCGTTCCGGTGGAGCTTCGCTCGGCGATCGATGCGCTCGTCGAGCGTTTGATCGATCTGCATACACGGCAACTGCCGGTCGAATGGCGGGACGAACGTGACGGCGTCCGGTTCGGCGAACGCGTGACGCCGCTCAGAGCGGTCGGCTGCTACGTCCCCGGCGGTCGAGCGGTGTACCCGTCGTCGGTCGCGATGACCGTCGTGCCGGCGTTCGTCGCCGGCGTCGGGCAGATCGTCGTGTGCACGCCACCGCGCTCGGACGGATCGATCCACCCGCTCGTCCTGTACGCGGCCAAACGAGCCGGCGCGACGACGGTCGTGAAGGCGGGAGGCGCGCAGGCGATCGCCGCGCTCACGTTCGGGACGGACAGCGTCCCTTCCGTCGACAAGATCGTCGGGCCGGGAAACGCGTTCGTCACCGAGGCCAAACGCCAGGTTTCCGGCGTGGTCGGCATCGACGGACTCGCCGGCGCGACCGAGCTCGCGATCGTCGCCGGTCCCACGGCGGACGTGCGTTGGCTCGCTGCGGACCTCGTGGCGCAGGCCGAGCACGATCCGGACGCGATCGCCACGTTGGTCGTGCTCGATCCCGATCTCGTCGAGGCGGTCGAGAAAGCGCTCGAGGCGGAGGTGGCCAAGGCGGCGCGTCGAGACGTCGTCGAGGTAGCGCTGGCGAACGCTCGCGCGGTGATCGTGAAGGACCTGGAGCAGGCGGTCGACGCCGTGAACGACCTCGCTCCGGAGCACCTCCACGTCGCCATCGATGACGCGGCCTCGTTCGTGTCGGCGGTTCGAGCGGCGGGCGCGATCTTCGTCGGACCGTTCACGCCCGTGCCGTTCGGCGACTACGGCGTCGCGTCGAACCACGTGCTCCCGACGTCGGGCACCGCGAGGTTCGCGAACGGGCTGCGATCGTCCGACTTCGTGCGCGTGACGTCGGTCGTCGAGATGACCGACGAGGCGGCTGCCCGACTTGCGCCCGAGGTCAGCGCGCTCGCGCGGAGCGAGGGTCTTATCGGGCACGCGCGCGCCGTCGAGATCCGCGCCGAGGACGAGGGCGGAAAGTGACGACGGCGTCGCCGCGACCCGGCCTCCGCGACGTCGAGCCGTACGAGGCGCCGCAGCTGCGCGTTCGAGCGAGGCTGAACACGAACGAGTGTCCGTACCCGCTGCCGAACGGATTCGCCGACGACGT
>CALGFI010000078.1 GCA_937881155.1 uncultured bacterium
TTCCAGAACCGGTTGCCGGGACGTGCGAAGTGGTGTCCGACCGCGCCCGAGTACAGCCCCGGATTGATGCCGACGAACAGCACGTCGAGTCCCGGCGCGAGCACGTCCGGCACCGCCGCGCCGCGCGCTGCCGCGAGCTGCTCGCGCGTCGGCTTCCATGGAGCCTCTCGCTGGTGGGCGGCCGAGCCCGTTCGGCGAGCCATCCGGCCGGCCGCTACGGAGCGGTTGAGAGCGCCGATGCGCCGGCGCTCACACCGACGCCGACATCGCGCGAGCGCGCTCGAGCGCCTGGCCGGTGGCGGGATCGAAGTAGTGGAACCGCCCCGGATCCACGGACAGGCGAGCGGTCGCGCCGGGGCGGATCTTGCTCCTGGCGTCGACGCGCGCGCAGAAGCGAGCTCGCTCGTGGATCTCCGCCATGAGCTGCACGGCGTCGTCCTCCACGTCGGTCGCCGCGGCCAGCGTGTCCTCGGTCAGGACCGGAGGCGCCTGGACCGGGAAGATGACGTTCATCTCCGAGCCGAGCTCCTCGGTGACCTCCGCGGTCACCTCGATGGTGGGGCGGCGCGCGTCGTGCCAGACGTCCGCGTCCTCGAAGTCCGCCGGTCGGATCCCCAGGATCACGGTCCTTCCGGCGGCGTCCGGGAGCTCGCTTGGGAGCGCGATCTCGTGTTCGCCGAACGCGACCCTTCCATCGGAGACGGTCGCCTCCACCAGGTTCATCGGCGGCGAACCGATGAACGCCGCCACGAACAGGTTGGCCGGGCGCGAGTACAGGTTCTGCGGCGTGTCGATCTGCTGCAACATCCCGTCTCGCAGGACGGCGACACGATGGCCGAGCGTCATCGCCTCGACCTGGTCGTGCGTGACGTAGAGCGTCGTCGTCCCCAGGCGCTCGTGAAGCCGGGCCAGCTCGGCGCGCATCTGAACGCGGAGCTTGGCGTCGAGGTTCGACAGCGGCTCGTCCATGAGGAACGCCTGCGGCTCGCGCACCATCGCGCGTCCCATCGCGACGCGCTGCCGTTGGCCCCCCGAGAGCTCCGCCGGCTTGCGTTCGAGCAGTCGCTCCAGCCCGAGGGTATTCGCGGCGTCGTGGACGCGCCGTCGGATCTCGTCTTTGGGTCGCCGCGACAGCCTCAGGCCGAACCCAATGTTCTGCTCCACGGTCATGTGCGGGTACAACGCGTAGTTCTGGAACACCATCGCGATGTCGCGTTCCTTCGGTGGCAGGTCCGTGACCTGCGTGTCACCGATGTGGACCTCGCCTGCCGTCACGTCCTCGAGCCCGGCGACGATCCGCAGGATCGTGGACTTGCCGCACCCAGAGGGCCCAACCAACACCATGAACTCGCCGTCGCCGATCTCGAGCGAGACGTCGTCGACCGCGATGACGTCGCCGCCGAAGACCTTCGTCACGTTCTCGAGGACGATCCGCGCCACCGTCAGCCCCCTCGGCGTCGCGGAGAGTCTCCGCGCGCTCGCGATCCGGCGTCAAGGGCAATCAGGAAAGTTTCCTAACGATTTCGACGGCGTGAGTGTACGATGCCCGCCGACGTGGGCGTCAAGATCGCGGTCGTCGGTGGCGGTAGCACGTACACGCCCGAGCTGGTCGAGGGCTTCGTCACCCGCGACGACCGCCTGACGGTCGACGAGCTCGTGCTCCTCGACGTGGACGCCGAACGCCTCGACGTCGTGGGCTCCCTCGCCGATCGGATGCTCCGCCGCGCCGGGTGGACCGGGACGCTCGTCCGGACGTCGCGGCGCGACGAGGCGCTCGACGGGGCGCAGTTCGTCATCGTGCAGCTCCGCGTCGGCGGCCAGGCCACGCGACTGAACGACGAGACGATCCCCCTGCGGTTCGGCTGCGTCGGGCAGGAGACCACCGGGCCGGGAGGGTTCGCCAAGGCGCTCCGAACGGTTCCGGTCGTGCTCGAGCTCGCGGAGGACGTCGAGCGCCGTGGGGCACCGGGCGCATGGCTCGTCGATTTCACGAACCCGACGGGGTTGATCACGCAGTCGCTCCTCGACAGGGGACATCGCGCCATCGGGCTGTGCAACGTGGCGATCAACATGCAACGCGGGGTGGCGAAGCAACTGGGGGTGGAGCCCGAACGCGTCCAGCTCGAGCACGTCGGGCTGAACCACCTGTCGTGGGAGCGCGCGGTGTTCGTCGACGGCGTCGACCGGTTGCCCGAGCTGCTCGACACCGCGATGGACACCGTCGCGAAGGAGAGCGAGATGCCGGCCGAGCTCCTCGCCGCGCTCCGAGCCGTGCCGAGCTCGTACCTGCACTACTACTACTTCACGAACGAGGTCCTCGAGCGCCAGCGTTCGGGAGGCACTCGCGCCGAGGAAGTTATGCGGATCGAGGCCGGGCTGCTCGAGCTGTACCGCGATCCGTCGCTCGACGTGAAGCCGAAGCTGCTCGAGCAACGTGGCGGTGCCTACTACAGCGACGCGGCGGCGGCGCTCGTCGCCTCGTTGCACGCCGGCACGGGGGACGTGCAGGTGGTCGACGTTCGCAACGACGGCGCGATCCCGAACCTGCCGGCCGATGCGGTGGTGGAGGTTGCCGCGACGATCGACCACGACGGCGCGCACCCGCTCCACGTCGCTCCGCTCGCTCCTGAGATGCTCGGCCTCGTCGAGCACGCGAAGGCGTACGAGCTCCTCACGATCGACGCCGCGACGTCCGGCGACCGTGTGCTCGCGCTCAAGGCGCTGATGACGAACCCCCTCGTCGGTGGCTACGACGTCGCCCGCCCGCTGCTCGACGCGCTCCTCGAAGCCAACCGCGAGCACTTGCCGCGGTTCTTCCCGAACTAGACGCCTCGGGCGGGGGTTCGCACAACGTTCGCTTCGCTCACTGTGCTACGCCCGCGGCCCCGGGCAGCTCGTCGGCGTTCCGCTGCACCTTGGTCAGCGCTTCGACGACGTCCTGGACGCCTTGGGAGCCGTCGCGGAACACGTTCTCCATCAGGTACACGGATTCGCGCAGGCCCGCCGCCTCGGCGACGGGAAACGACATCCGCTGCGGATCCAACCGATCGGCGTGCTCGACGGCGACGGGCAGCCGCGACAGCGACGGCTGGAACAGCTCGTACCGGTTCATCGGCGGGTACTGGACCTCGGCCGGGATGCCCTCGGCCTCGAGCGCCGCGCACACGACCTCGTTCGTCCGGCCGCCGAACGCGTCTGGATCGATGGCGAAGATGTAGTTGTAGAAGCTCCATCGGGTGATCCGTTCGTCGGCCGGCATGACGCGGACGCCCGGGACGTCGGCGAGCGATCGCTCCAGCTCCTTTCCCGCCTCGGCGCGCTCGCGCTGCTGTTCGGGGAACCGTTCCATGCCGACCACCAGGAGCGCGGCATGGAGCTCGCCCAGCCGGTAGTTGGCGCCGAACGTGAACTCCTTCTCGTCCGGGTCCTTCGCTCGACCGCAGTCCACGATCGAGTGCGCGCGCCCGGCGAGGTCGTCGTCGTTCGTGAGGAGCGTGCCGCCCTCGCCGGAGGTGAGGATCTTCGAGGATTGGTGGCTGAACGAGCCGAACTCGCCGATGCATCCCGCGCCGCGACCGCGCCACTGCTGTCCCGGCGCGTGCGCGCAGTCCTCGACGACCGCGAGGCCGTGGCGTCGCGCGATCTCCTCGAGCCGGTCCATGTCCGCCATCTGGTGGCCGAGGTGCACGGGCATGATGGCACGCGTTCGGTCGGTGATCGCCGCCTCGACCTGGTCCGGATCGATCGTCCACGTCCGCGGCTCGACGTCCACGATGACCGGGACCGCTCCCGACGCCATCGGCGCGTAGGCCGTCGCCGCGAACGTCAGGGCAGGAACGATCACCTCGTCGCCCCAGCCGATGCCGAGCGCCTTGAGCGCCACCTCCATCGTGACGGTGCCGTTCGCCATCAGGACGCCGTGCCGCGCGCCCTGGTACGCGGCGAACGCCTCCTCGAAACGCTCGGCGTTCGGACCGGGCTCGGGGAACCCTCCCCAGTTCCCGCTCTTGACCACGGTCGTGACCGCCTCGACGTCACGGTCGTCCCAAACGGGCCACGAGGGGTAGGACGTGGCCCTGACGGGTGTACCGCCGTTCATCGCGAGCTCGGGCATCTGCGCAACTCCTTCCGATGGGCGGTGCTAGCGTCCGCGCGGTGAGCGTCCCACATCCTCCGCTGCAGCTGGACGACGTCGTCGGAGGCGTCCGCGTCGACCATCTCGCGCGGGGGTTCCCGGCGAAGGACGTCGCGCTGCGCGAGGTCGCGACGCAGGGGTGGACCTTCGACGACCTCGAACCTCCCGTGCTGCTTCTTCGCGAGGGCGCGCTTCGCCACAACCTCGCGTTGATGGCGGCATTCTGTGACCGCTCCGGCGTTGACCTGGCGCCGCACGGGAAGACGTCGATGGCGCCGCAGCTCTGGGCGAGACAGCTCGAGGCCGGTGCGTGGGGCATCACGGCCGCGACGGCCTCGCAGGCGCGCGTGATGCGC
>CALGFI010000079.1 GCA_937881155.1 uncultured bacterium
GGCCCTGCAGGCGATCGCCGACTCGCACGACGGCACGCGCGTCGCCGGCTCGCCCGGGTTCGACGCGTCGGCGCGCTATGTCGCCGATGTCCTCCGGGCGGCTGGATATGCGGTCACGTTCTCCTCGACCGAGGTTCCGGTCTTCGAGCAGCACAAGCCGAGCGTGTTCGACCAGCTCGAGCCGGAGCGACGGCAGTGGGTCGACGGGCGCGACTTCCGCGCGATGATGTTCTCGGCGAGCGGTAACGTCCGGGCGGCGATCGACCGTGTCGGGGGCGGCTGTACGGACGCGGACTTCGCGGGCTTTCGCGTCGACGCCGTCGCGGTGATCGAGCCGAGCCCCGAGTGCTTCCGCCGCGCGCAGGTGGTGAACGCACAGCGGGCCGGCGCCGTCGCTGTGATTGGCGTCTCCACGGCGCCGCGCGGCTCCCCACTTCGCCCCACGCTGTTCTCCCCCGACGGGATCGACGTGCCCGTGCTGTCGGTGACCGCCGAAATGGGACGGGCGCTCGTCGAGGGCTCCGTCGTTCGGATCCGCACGAGTGTGACGACGTCCGTCGAAGACGTACAGAGCGTGGTGGCCGAGCTCCCCGAGTCCGCCGACCAAGACGTTGTGATGCTGGGCGGGCATCTGGACTCTGTCATGGACGGCCCAGGTATCAACGACAACGGCTC
The DNA here is from genome assembly GCA_937881155.1 of uncultured bacterium. Taxonomy (GTDB): domain Bacteria; phylum Actinomycetota; class UBA4738; order UBA4738; family HRBIN12; genus CALGFI01. Next base: position 676 of record CALGFI010000079.1, read on the forward strand.
GGGAGTGGCGCTGCTGCTCGAAACCGCCCGTTGGGCGGCCGGTCTCCACCCCGCTCCTGCGGTCCGCGTCGCGTTCTGGGCCGGCGAAGAGGAAGGGCTGTACGGGTCGTGGGCGTACGCGCACGAGCTCGGTGCCGACGAGCTCGAGCGCATCGACGTGTACCTGAATCTCGACATGGTCGCCTCGACGAACTTCGTCACGTTCGTCTACGAGGCCTCGCCGGACGACCCGGAGATCAGCCGCCGGGTGGCGGACCTGTTCGCGGACGCGCTGCAGGATCTCGGGGCCGAGAGCGAACCGCTCGACTTCCAGGGCGCGTCCGACCACGCGGCGTTCGACGACGTCGGCGTGCCGACCGGCGGCCTGTACTCGGGGTCACAGGAGGTGAAGACGCCGGCCCAGGCCGAAACGTACGGGGGAACCGCCGGGGCGAAGCTCGACCCCTGCTACCACCAGCCCTGCGACACGATCGATAACGTCAGCGAGCGTGCGCTCCGGCTTCACGCGCTCGCGCTCGTCCGCGTCCTCACCGCTCTGTTCGCGGCCTGACCCGGGGTCGGGGCACGTAGGCTGCGCCGGTCGTGGCCACCTGGACCGAGTTCGCGAACGCTGAGCCGGATCTGGCCGCCTTCGCTTGGGAGCGGATGGAGGGTCGGATCGTGTACCAGGCGACGCTCCGGCTTGACGGCGGACCGCGCGTGCACCCGGTCTCTCCTTGGATCGCGGCCGGGCTGCTATGCGTCTCGTTCCGCGACTCGAGCCCGAAGTTGCGCGAGGTTGCGCGCGACGCGCGCTACGCGTTGCACACGGCGCAGCCGTGGGAGGACCACGCTGGCGAATTCGGCGAGTTCATGGCGCGCGGTTGGCTCGAACAAATCTCAGCGTCACACCCCGCGGTGATAGCGCGCCCCGGCCAGACCCCGTACGGGCTCGTCCACTACGCGTGCTCGGTCGAGGAGGCGGTGGCGACGGAATACTCGGTCGATGAGATGCCCATCTATCGACGGTGGAAGCCGTCTTCAGGCGCCGCGACCGGCTGACCCGGCTCGAACTCAGTTCGTGGAGACTCTCAGTCCGTCGTGTCCACCCCGAGCCGGTTCGTGACGAAGGTCAGCACGTCGGTCTCGATGCCGATCTCCTGATCGAGCGATTGCCCGACGCCGTGGCCGCCTGACTCGACGCGAAGCAGGATCGGCTCGTCGGACGATGTCGCGGCCTGCAGGCGTGCCGTCATCTTCTTCGCGTGGTACGCGTCGACGCGCGGGTCGAACTCCCCCGCGGTGAGCAGGACCGCCGGGTACGCGGTGCCGTCGACTACGTGGTGATACGGCGAGTAGCCGTACATCGCTGCGAACTGTTCCGGATCCTCGACGGTGCCGAACTCGGCAACGTTGTAGGCGCCGTTGGGGTGCAGCTCGACGCGGAGCATATCGAGGACGGGGACCTCGGCGACGACGGCCCGGGCCACGTCGGGGTGTTGCGTCAGCACCGCACCCATCAACAGACCACCGTTCGAACCGCCCCGGATGGCGAGCCTGTCCACCGTCGTGATTCCCGCCTCGACCAGGTGACGGGCGCACGCGGCGAAGTCATCGAAGCAGTTCTGCTTGGTGAGCAGCCGTCCGGCCTGGTGCCACGCATCGCCGTACTCGCCACCGCCTCGGATGTTCGCGACGGCGAACACAAACCCCCGCTCGAGCCAGAGCAGGTTGCTCGGGAAGAACCACGGCTTGATCGAGATACCGTAGCCGCCGTACCCGGCGAGCACCGTCGGGGCCGGGCCGGATTCGAGCGTGCCGGTGCGCGCGATGAGAGTCATCGGGACTTGAGTGCCGTCGTCGGACGTGGCGAAGACGCGACGCACTTCGATGTCCGAGAAGTCGAGTGGCGTCGTGGCGATGAATGCCGTCCGACGCGGGACACCCTCGCCGTCGCGGACGACCCACCACTCACGAGGCGACACGAACGTCTCCACGGGGTATCCGACCTCGTCGTCGGCCAGCCGGACGATCGAGTCGATCGCGCACACGGACGGCAGGTCGATGCCCGGACGCGGCGTGCCGTCCAGATCGAACGAACGAAGACCCGACACTCCCCCATCCATGTCGAGCACCCAGAGTCGCGAGTCGGTCACCGCCAGGCCCTCGATCGCGAGCGACGACTCCGCCACGACGACCGACGCGTCCTGCACCGTCGCGGGATGCGAGAGCCGGAGCCTGAGGATCTGCCCGTTCGGAGCGTCCTTCCGCGAGAGCAGGAAGATCTCGTCCCGCCCCATCGCGGCGCCGACGATCCTGTCGGGGATTGCCGCGAGCATCCACCAGTCGCCCGCGTCCTGCGCGCGAACGAACACCTCCCACTCTCCCCCGTCTCCACGCTGCGCGAGGTCGAGGACCCAGCGGCCACCGGGCGACGACGAAAGGAAGTTCTCGACGATGCGATCGTCCGCGAACATGCCGCCAAGGTCGCGACGGTCGTCCGTTCTGCCGATCTCGTGGAACCAGACCTCCTGATAGAACGGGAGGTCCTCATCGCCACGCTCGCCCGGCGCCGGGTAGCGCGTGTACCAGAACGCCCGCGAGTCGCCGCGCCAGGCGAGCGATCCCCCCATGACGGTGATCCGCGGGATGCGAACGTCCACGACCTCGCCGCTCGATGTATCGAACAGATGCAACGTGCCGTTCTCTGTGCCGTGCTCGGAGAGCGAGACGGCGACCAGGCGCCCGTCGGGTGACGGAACGTACCAGTCGATCGTCGTCGACCCATTCGGGTCGAGCGCGTTCGGGTCGACGACGACGCGCTCACTCGCCGCGTCGTCGAGATCGGCCACCGCGATGAGGAACGGCTGCTGCTTGGGCGGCTGATGTTTCAAGGCGAAGTACGTTCCGCCCCCGTAGCGCAGTTCGGCGTGGGTTGTGGCTTGCGCCCCGATGACTTCCTCGGCCCGCTGCCGGACGGCACCGTAAGACGGAAGCGCGGTCAGATATCCCATCGTCCGCTCGTGCTGCGCCTTCGTCCACATCTTGGTTTCCTCAGACGACACGTCCTCGAGCCAGCGGTAATCGTCCGTAACGGCGACGCCGTGATACGTCGTCGTCACCGGTTGGCGCATCGCCTCAATCCTGGTGATGTCCGCCATCGCTCCTCCCGTGCCGATCCTGCGGCGTGCCCGGAGTGGGATTCGAACCTACACGCCTCGGCTGTTCCAGGGCAGACGCCGCTCGAACGCCACCAGTGCGCCACCGCGGGGATGAAGCCGTGCACCACGAGTGAGGATCGACCTCGTCCAGAAGAGCTAAGAAGTCGCGGCGTCGAGTTCTTGCAGCAATCTGTAGGCGACTCGCTCGACCTCTTTGTGCCGCCACTCGGCGGCGCGGTACACGCACGCGATCAAGCCGCTTCGGTGGAGGCGGCGGAAGTCACCGTACACGAACGCGTATCGCGCCTTCGTCTCGTCGGCAGCGCCCTCGGTCAGCCCCAAGAACCACCCCGCGTACTCCTGCCACGAGTGTTCCTTCAGGAAGCCGTTCTCATCGGCGGCCTTCGGCTGAACGTCGCCCCAATTGCTGTTCAGCGTGTACCGCTTGGCCTTGATGAGCTTCCGAGCGTGGGCCACTCCGCGTCTGTTCACGGTGTACGACGCCATGAACTTGCCCATACCCACGGATGAGCCTTGCGAAGCGGCGGCGGATCACTCGGGTCTTCCGGAGTTCTCAGTCCATCATGCCGCGTATGCGCGACTCGACCGCGTCTACGGATTCCCCGGTCTTGCGCTTCACCGCGCCGACGACCTGATCCCACTTGCCCTCAGTCTTCTCGAGCTCGTCGTCGGTCAGGTCGCCCCATGCTTCCTTGATCCGGCCTCGCATCTCCTGCCACCGACCCTCGAACCGCATCCGCGTGTCGTCGTCCATGACTGACCTCCCTCCTCGGCTCTCTCCCTCGTTGGATACCCACACGAACGAACCAACTCACCACTGGCGCCAAAATCCTCGGACGCGCCCTCCGCCGATGAGTTTGACTCCCGCTGCTGGTCGTACCCAGGAAGGGAGGTGGGAGGTGTCGAGAACGACGTACGTGCTAATCCCTGGCGCGGGCGGCGAAGCCTGGTACTGGCATCTCGTCGTCCCCCGGTTCCAGGAG
>CALGFI010000080.1 GCA_937881155.1 uncultured bacterium
ATGCCGCGCGTCGCGAGAAACTTCCGCTTCTTCGCCGACCAGCTGACGGAGCTCGACGAGTCGTTCGACATGAACGGCTTCGAGAGCCGCACCGAGTGGGACCCGTCGGGCGTCACCGCGGTGATCACGCCGTGGAACGCGCCGCTCATGCTGGCCACGTGGCGGGTCGCGCCCGCCCTCGCCGCGGGAAACGCGGTGATCGCCAAGCCGCCCGAGTGGGCGCCGCTCACGGCGTCGCTGCTCGCCGACATCTCGCGCGAGGCGGGGCTGCCGGACGGCGCGTACAACGTCGTGCAGGGGATCGGCGAGGAGGCCGGCGCGGCGCTCACCCGCCATCCCGGGGTGGACCGCATCGCGTTCACCGGCTCCATCGAGACCGGGAAGATCGTGGCCCAGGCCGCGGCGGAGAATCTCACGCCCGTTTCGTTGGAGCTCGGCGGTAAGTCGCCGTTCGTCGCGTTCGCGGACGCCGACATGGCGGCGACGGTGAAGCAGGCCGTGAACCAGTTCGACAACGCGGGACAGGTCTGCCTGGCGGGCACGAGGCTGCTCGTCGAGCGGTCGATGCACGACGAGTTCCTCGACCGGTTCATCGAGGCCGCCGGCGCGATCGTGCAGGGCGACCCGCGCGACGAGGCGACCGACATCGGGCCACAGATCACCCGCGAGCACTTCGAGCGCGTGGACGGGTTCGTACAGCGAGCGAAGGCGGAGGGCGCAAAAGCCATCTTGGGCGGTGGACCGAACGAGGATCTGGGCGGGCTGTACTACCGCCCGACGCTCTTCGTCGACGTGCCGCCCGGCGCCGAGGTGCTCCGCAAGGAGGTGTTCGGCCCGGTCCTCACGCTGCAGACGTTCGAGGACGAGGAGGAGGCGATCGCGCTCGCGAACGAGACTGAGTACGGGTTGGCGGCGATCCTGTACACGGGCGATCGGGAGCGCGCCGATCGCGTTGCCTCCCGTCTCGTGGCAGGGACGGTGTGGGTGAACTGCTTCTTCGTTCGTGACCTTCGTGCGCCGTTCGGCGGCGCGCGATCGTCGGGTGTCGGCCGCGAAGGCGGCGTGTACAGCTTCGACTTCTACGCGGACGTGAAGAACGTCTGCGCGGCGCCATGGGGGAGCGGGGGGTAGCACAGTGAGCGAAGCGAACGTTGTGCGGACCCCCCACCGGGAGTGAGGACGTCGATGGAGGGTGCAGATGGGTGAGGTCGTCGGCGCGGCGCTCGTCGCGCACGTTCCCACGATCATGCTGCCGGAGGAGGTGCGACTGGAGATCAACGAAGGCAGGGAGATCACGCTCGTTCCCGGGCTCCATCGGATCAAGTCGGAATGTCTGGATCGTCTTCGTCCCGACACCGTGATCGTGTTCGATACGCACTGGGAGTCGACGTTCGAGCACATCGTCACGTCGCACGACCGGCGTCAGGGGAGGTTCACGTCGCACGAGCTGCCTCGCGGCATGCGCCAGATCCCGTACGACATGCCCGGCGACCCCGAGCTGGCCAAGGCGATCGCGTCGCAGGCGGACGGCCGAGACGACATTTGGATCCTGGCGAACGACGACCCGTACCTTCCGATCTTCTACGGCACGGTGAACATCTGGACGTTCCTCGGCGATCCGGAGACGGCATGGATCAGCGTGGCGGTGAACCAGTGCTGCGAGACCGACGACTTCCTGCTGTTCGGCGAGCTGATCGGGAAGGCCATCGAGGAGAGCGACCGCCGCGTGGTGTTGCTCGCGTCCGGCGGGATGACGCACCGGTTCTTCGCGTTCAAGGAGCTCCGCAAGAGAGAGAGCCAGCGCGCGCCCGACAACATCTACGACCGGAAGTACTACGACGCGGACATGAAGGTTCTCGACATGATGAAGCGAGGCGATCACGGCGGCGTTGTGGACGGCATGCCGGAGTACAGGAAGGCGTACCCGGAGGGGCACTTCGGTCACTACTTGATGATGGCCGGCGCGATCGGCGGCCGGT
>CALGFI010000081.1 GCA_937881155.1 uncultured bacterium
CGGGGGCCGAGGAGCAGGAAGTTCGCACCGGCGGCCATGGCCTCGCTCCCCTTGTGCATCACGTACTCGTGGCTCACGTCCGAGTAGCTGAAGACCACGTCGTCGACCTCGAGCTCACGGATCAGTCGTGTGAGGTCCGTCTCGTCGTGGATGGGAATCCCCTTCGGATACCGCTCCCCCGCCAGCGACGCGGGATAGGTGCGGTCGTCGATGAACGGGATCTGGGTTGCGGTGAACGCCACGACGACGTGGTCGGGATCGTCGCGGTAGACGACATTGAAATTGTGGAAGTCGCGCCCAGCGGCGCCCATGATCAGAACACGACGCGGCATGTCCGTCCCTTCAGGAAGGTTTGATGCGCGGGCGGGGTGAAGAAGGCCCGCTCTTCGCCCTGGAATCTACCTGTTCGCGGGCCGTACGTGCCCAGTCTCGGTACGGGCTTGGCTCACGCGAGATCGCCCGGCAGGTCGACGTCGAAGAGCGTTCGTCGCCGCGCGTCGAGCGCGGTCCACGTTGGCTCGTCGACGGCGGTCACACGCAGCTGGTCGAGCAGCGCGCGAACGCTCGCTCGTCCTGAAGCCAACAATGCGGGAGCGATCTCCGCCGCCCGCTCCACGCGCACGACGCATGGCAACGGACGGACGTCCGAGCCGTCGGCAAGCGCAACGGCGTCGCCATCCGCGACGATGCGGAGCATCATCAGGAGAACCGATGGCTGGAGCTCGGGCATGTCGCCGGCTGCGACGATCGCGAACGTCGTCGTAACGCTGCGCAGGGCCGCAACCATCCCGGCGAGCGGACCTTGGCCTTCGCTCTCGTCGCGCGCGACGCGGATCCGCGGGCCAACGGGCAGCGATGGCGTCGGCGCGTCGGGGGCGATCACCACGACGATCTCGTCGCACACCTCGGCAAGACGTGCAACGGCGTGATGCAACAGGGGCTCACCCCGGTACGGCTCCGCGAGCTTGTCTCGTCCGAACCGCGTCGAGCGTCCGCCGGCTAGGACGACGCCCGTCGCGTCAGGCAGGCTGTTCCCCCGACGTAGGCGGCACCGCTCGATCCGCGACGGTCTCCGCCGTCTGCGCCTCCGGAACCGGCGCGCGGTTCTGCACGTACTGGAACCCGAATCGTCCCTTGATGCAGAGGTGTCCGCTCGTCACCTCGTGGTCCCACGGTGACGTCACCTTGACGATCGTGTTGTCCTGCACGTGGACCTCGAGCTCGCACCCGACGCCGCAATACGGGCAGATCGTGTCGGTCACGGTTTGCTGCGACTCGTCCCACGCTCCGGCCTCGCGCATCTCATGCTCGCTGTTGAACATCAGCGCGCCCGTCGGGCACACGCCGATGCAGTTCCCGCAGTACACGCAGGCCGACTCCGGCAGGCCGACATCGAACTCCGTCGAGACGCGAGCGTCGAACCCGCGGCCGGCGATGGCGATGGCGAACGTGTTCTGCGCGTCCACGCCGCACGCCTCGACACACTTGTAGCAAAGGATGCATCGCGAGTAGTCGCGCACGTACAGCTCGTTGTCGACCTTCACCGGCTGGTGGACGGTGTCGGCCAGCGCCGGGTCGGGGTCGTGATGATGACCGGCGTGGCGAGCGTCGCGTTCGCCGGCCGCGGCGGGCTCCTTCGGGGTCCCGTACCGCGACGGGTCCGCGCCGTAGTCCGAGAGCCACCGCGCGACGTCACCGCCGGCGTGGCGAGCGTCGCGTTCGCCGACCGCGGCGGGCTCTTTCGGGGTCCCGTACCGCGACGGGTCCGCGTCGTAGTCCGAGAGCCACCGCGCGACGTCACCGCCGGTGAGGGAGAGATCCACGGACGATCCGAGGAACTCGAGCACCATCCGCCGCGAGTGGCGGACGCGTTCGGTATCCGTCCGAACCTTCATGCCGGCCTCGACCTTGCGAGCGCAGGAGGGCACCAGCACGCGCGAGCCCTCGAGCTCGACCACGCATACGCGACAGGCGTTGACGGGCGTGAGGTTGTCGGCGAAGCACAGCGTCGGCGTGTCGACGCCTTTCGCGCGGAGCGCGTCGAGGATCGTGGAGCCCTCGGCGGCGCGAACGGGTTGGCCGTCCACTTCGATGTCGAACAGCCGCCTCGGTGGAGCGATCGGGGTGACGGTCATCGCGCTCCCCTTCCGTCGAACACCCTCAGCCGGGTGATCGCCGACTCGACCGCGTTCGCGGCCAACTGGCCGAGACCGCAGATCGACGCATCGCGCATGACCTGACCGATCTCACCGATCAGCGCGAGCTCGTCCTGCCGCGACCCGATCGGCCGGTCACGCACCAGCCGGTGCAGCGCCTCCTCCTGACGGACCGTTCCCACCCGGCACGGCACGCACTGGCCGCACGACTCGTCGCGGAAGAACGCGGCGATCCGAAGCACGATGTCCGCGAGGTTCACCGTGTCGTCGAACAGCATGACGACGCCGGAACCGAGCGTCGCGCCGGCGGCCTTCGCGTCCTCGAACGTGAGCCGCAGCCCGAGGTCTTCGGGAC
>CALGFI010000082.1 GCA_937881155.1 uncultured bacterium
GAGACTTCTTCGTGTACCCGGCAATACGCCTCGTCGACTTGACGATTCTGTCCCATCGCACTCCTACATCGCCACGCCGGACCGTGGAGTTGAGCCCAGGTGCTGCGGCGAACCACCACGCCTTCTGTCCGCTGGACGTCTGTGATTCGGTCGATGTTGGCACGCGTTCGGAGGACACGAGGCGACGTGGTGCAGCTGGTCAAGTCTGACCGGCGAGCATCAGCGTCTAGGTAGCACCAGCGCGTCCACCGCGACGCATCCCTCGGGTCCACACATCACCGGGTTCACGTCGAGAGCCTCGAGGCGGTCGCCGAGATCGTGCGCGAGCCACGACAGGCCGACGATGGCGTTCACCAACGCGTCGACGTCGGCGGGCGGCTGGCCGCGAACGCCGTCGAGCAGCGGACGAACCCTGAGCTCGTCCACGAGCCGGCGCGCGCGCACACCATCGAGCGGTGGTAGTGCCAGACGGCGGTCCTTCAGCACCTCGACGAGAACGCCCCCTGCGGCGACGAGGACGAGCGGCCCGAACTGCGCGTCCCTCACGATCCCCAGGTGGATCTCCACGCCGGGCGGCGCCATCGCCGCGACGGTGACGCGTCGTCCGAGCCGTCCCGAGAGCTCCGCGTACGAATCGATCAGCGACTGCCGGTCAACGACGCCGAGACGCACACCGCCGACATCGGACTTGTGCGAGATCCCCGGCATCGCGGTCTTGAGCGCGACCGGATAACCAAGCGCTTCGGCGGCACTCGCCGCGGCATCCGCCCCGTCCGCCCGGACGGAGGCAACCGCTGAGACTCCATAGGTCCGCAGAAGCTCGAACGCCTCGACCTCGTCGAACGGCTCACCGCTGGCCATCCGTCTCGCCCACTCGTTCCGCGTCGAGGCGGCGACAGGTGATGGCGCCATGACCGGCGGCAGCGCCCGGTGGTCACGATGGTCGAACAGGTGCCGGAACGCCGCGAGACCCGTCAGCGTTCCCTCGAGCACTGTAGCTCCCACGTCGTTGAGGCGTTGCGCATCCGACCGGTCGATGCCGCTCGCGAAGTTCGACATCATCGCCATCGGCTTGTCGGTATCCGCCCACACGTCGAGGAACGACGCGATATAGCCCTCCTCCGGATCATCCTCGGTGGTGATGTCGACCGTGAACGCGAGCGCGGCCACGTTGGGGTCGTCGAGCAACGCGCGCTCGCATCCGGTGATCACGGCGAACGCCTCCCGACCCGTTCCCCAGAAGTCCACCGGGTTCACCGGCGGAAGCCCCGGATCGAGTAACCCTTCGAGCCGCTTCGACGTCTCGTCGGAGATCTCGGCCAGCGGCACGCCTACTGCGGCGGCGGCGTCGACGAGCATCGCGCGCTCGCCGCCCGAGTCGTGAACCGACGCAAGCGCGCCCGGCCCCGCGCGGCGTCCGGCCACGAACAGCGCGAGCGCGTCGCCGAGCTCGTCGAGCGTCTCGACGCGGTGCACGTTGTCCGCGCGGAACAGCGCTTCGTACGCGCCGTCCTCGCCCGCCAGCGCTCCAGAGTGCGATGCGACGAGGCGGCGCGTGAGCTCTTCACGCCCGACCTTGAGCGCGATGACCGGGACGTCGTGCTCGTTCGCCACCGCCATCGCCTCGCGGAAGCCGATGGGATCACGGACCGTCTCGATGAACAGTCCGATCGCGCGTGTGCTCTCCAGGCTGAGCGCGTAGCGCATGTAGTCGGTCGCCGTCGTCACAAACTCCTGCCCGGCCGAAACCGCGATGTTGAACCGCAACGACCGATCGTTGTGCAGGAGGGCTGCGTACGCCGACCCGGAATGACTGATGAACGCGATCGGTCCCGGTTCGAGTGCCTCTGGCTCGTACCAGCCGGTGGCACGCAGGCCGCGCTCGACGTTGACGAATCCCATGCAGTTCCCGCCGCAGATGGCCATCCCGGCGTCGTGGGCGATCTTCGTGAGGCGCTCCGTGAGCGGCTCGCCGTCGCCTGGCTCCTCGTGTCCGCTCGCGTAGATGACCGCGGACGCCACGCCCGCGTCGGCACACGCCGTGAGCGTCTCCTCGAGCAGGGCATTCGACAAGGCGATCACCGCCAGGTCGACCGCCTCGGGCACGTCGCCGATCGAGCCGTAACAGCGGTGACCCTCGAGCTCGTCGTACTTGGGGTTCACGGGGAAGACGGCGCCATCGAAGCGGCCCTTGCGGAGCTCGACGAGCGTTTGATGTCCCGGCGTTCCCTCTCGCGCGCTCGCGCCGATCACCGCGACCGAACGCGCCTCGAGCATCCGCTCGAGCGCGCTGCGCCCCTGTTCCGCACGCGCCCCGGTCACCGCGCGAAGGCTACTTCGTGGACGCGACCGAACGGTCCCTCTTCGCCTGACGGAACGCCTGCCAGCCGGGGATGCCGCAGACGCCGCCGCCGGCGTGGGTCGCCGACGACCCGTGGTACAGGCCGTGAATGGGCGTTCGGTAGTCGGCGTACCCCGGCGCCGGCCGCATGTGGAACAGCTGGTCCACCGACAGCTCGCCGTGGAAGATGTTGCCGCCGATCAGGCCGAGCTCCTGCTCCATGTCGTACGGCCCGATGATCTGCCGTTCGATCACCGACGACTTGAAGTTCGGCGCGAGCTCGGTGTACAGGTCGACGATCCGGTCGGCGTACTGCTCGAGCTCGTCCCGGTGCGGCTCGTCGACCCAGTCGTCCGGTACCCACTGGGTGAACATCGAGAAGTTGTGGACGCCCTCGGGCATGAGCGTCGGGTCGAGCGTCGTGGGGATCACGCCGTCGACGAACGGCCGCTCCGACGCCTTCCGCAGGAAGTGCGCGTCCTGGAACGCCTTCTCGGCGAAGTCCGCGCTGAAGCAGAGCTCGACGGAGCCCGTGTGGTGGTCCTGCAGGTTCTTCCCCGGATCGGCGATGAAGTCTGGCAGCTCGCTGATGGCGAAGTTGATCTTCACGACGCCGCTGCGGGTCCGCCAGTTGCGGATGTCACGGACGAAGTCCGCGGGCAGGTCGGTCTCGTCGATCAGCTTCAGGAACGCGATCTTGGGGTGGACCGTCGTCACGACGACGGGCGCTCGGAGCTCCTCACCGTTCTCGAGGGCAACGCCGACGGTCCGACCGTCGCGAACGAGGATCTTCCCGACGCGGGCGTCCGTGCGGATCTCCGCGCCGAACGACTCGGCGGCGCGACGGCACGCGTCCGAGACGGCGCCCATGCCGCCGCGCTGGTACCCCCACGAGCCGAGGTGACCGTCGCCGACGTCGCCGATCGAGTGATGGAGCATGACGTACGCCGTTCCGGGCGAATCGGGACCGGCCCACGTGCCGATCACGCCGTTCACGGTGAGCATGCCCTTCACCGGATCCGATTCGAACCACTCGTTGAGCAGGTCCGAGACGCTCATCGTGAACAGCTTCGTCACGTCGCCCACGCCGCGGATGCCGAGTCCGCGGGTCTTCCACGCCACGCGAAGCTGCTCCAGCAGGTCGCGTACGCGCATCGACCCCAGTCGTGGCGGCACTTGAAGGAGGAGCGGGCCGAGCACGTCCGCGACGCCCGAGAGCCACGCGTCCCACTTGGGCATGGTCTCGGCGTCCTTCTTGGAGAACTGCGAGATCGATTCGTAGTTCTTCTTGGCATCGTCGGCGTACAGCTTGATCGCGCGTCCGTCCGGATAGGCCTGGTAGTACGGGCCGAACGGCGTGACTTCGTAGCCGTGCCGATCGAGTTGGAGCTCGCGGATGATCGTCGGCGGCATCAGGCTCATGACGTACGAGTAGGTGGTGACCTTGAAGTCGGGGTGCTCCGGCCACGGGCTGCTCGTGTCGGCCGCACCCCCCGTCTTGTTCCGCGCTTCAAGGACGACGGTCCGCGCTCCGGCCTTGGCGAAGAACCCCGCGCTGATGAGGCCGTTGTGGCCTCCGCCGATGACGATGGCGTCGTAGACGTTCGACATGTGGTGCGTTCTCCCTCCGGCTGGTTCTGGCGCCAATCCTGGCGAAGTTTGAACGGTCAGTCAAGCCGCGACGCGCCGGCCCTCGGGTTGACATCGCTGCTCAACCCCGTAGAGTCGGCTGAACTGCCGTTCAAGTCGGCGCACGGGACGGCTCGTGACTGTACGGCGTTCAGGAGCGCGGATGGCGACGAACCGGCAGACGAAGGACCGCCACCAGGAGATCCTCGACGCGGCGGCTCGCGTCATCACCGAGCGCGGGCTTGCGGAAACACGGATCTCCGACGTCGCCGAGCAGGCGGGGGTCTCGCCGGGACTGATCCTGTACTACTTCGAGTCGAAGGACCGGCTGCTGGCCGAGGCGCTCACGTTCGCGAACGACCAGTTCTACCTGCGGACGTCGCGAGAGATCCGCCGCTTGCCGAGCGCCGTCGACCAGCTCAGACGGCTCATCGACCTCTCGGTTCCGGGGTACCTCCCCGAGTACGAGCGCCTCGACGAGTGGGCGCTGTGGATCGAGGTCTGGGTTCGCGCGCTTCGCGACAAGGAGATGGCCAAGGACCGCGAGGTCCTCGACGAACGGTGGCGTTCACAGATCGCCGACATCATCCGAAACGGGCGCTCGTCGGGCGAGTTCGGCTCGACCGAGGACGTCGATGAGCTCGCGCTGCGGCTCGCGTCGCTGATCGACGGCCTCGCGATCCAGGTCGTGATGAACGATTCCAAGGTGACCCCCGAGCGGATGCATCGGGCTTGCATGCACGTCGCCGCGCACGAGCTCGGGTTCGAGTTCGCCAAGTCGGACGTGTCGCCCTGACGCGTGCGGCTAGGCGGGAGCGGAGAACCGCTCGAGATCAGCTCGGTGCTCGTCGTAATGGTCGTACGTCTCGTCGGCGAGCTCCTCGACGGCGCGCTCGTCGACGTTCGGCAGTGCGTTCCATCCTTCGACGACGAGCTCCCGCGCGGACATCAGTCCCCGGAACACGGCGTCGATCGTCATGCCGTGGGCCTGCGCCGCGAGCTCCTCGTTCCGCTCGTCGACGGTCTGCTCCGAGGCCGGCTCGACCTCCCCTCGCGCGAATCGCTCGAGGTTCCGGGCGCACTTCTGCAGCCAGCCGGCCATGTGCCACAGGAGCTCCTTGACCGACCACCCGGGAAGGATGCCTTCCTCCTCCCACCGCTCGCGCGGGATCCGCTCGAGCGCGCTCGCGAACGCCGCCCACGATTCGGCCTCGCGAGCCGCCTGCTCCGTCCGTAGATCGCTCATCCGGTCAGCGTCTGCACGCCGCGCTTGGCGAGCTGGTCGGCGATGATGTTCCGCTGGATCTCCGACGTTCCTTCCCAGATCCTGTCGACGCGCAGCTCGCGGTAGAACCGCTCGGCGACGTTCTCGCGCATGTAGCCTCGACCTCCGAAGATCTGCAGGGCGCGGTCCGCGACCCGGTTGGCCATCTCGCTGGCGTAGAGCTTGGCCATCGAGCACTGCGCGTGCTGCACCTTCACATCCACGCCGCGATCGATGTTCTTCGCCAGCTCGTAGGTCATCAAACGAGATGCCCACAGCTCGGTGAGCGAGTCGGCAAGCATGTGCTGGATCGCCTGGAACTCGATGATCGGGCTGCCGAACTGGACGCGCTCCTTCGCGAACGAGGTCGCCTCCTCGATCAGTCGTTCCATGGCGCCACAGCACCGCGCGGCGATCATGAGCCGTTCGTACCGGAACCACGCGTAGGTGAAGTCGAGGCCGTCGCCTTCCTCACCGATCAGATGAGACGCTGGGACCCGGACGTCCTCGAACGCCAGCGTCGCGTGCGAGTCGGAGTACGTGTGCGAGTACTTCGGCTCTCGGACGAGTCGCACACCCGGCGTGTCCTTGTCGACGAAGAACATCGCGTGCGCGCCGGCGTTCGGACCGTCGGCGATCTTGGCCTGGAAGAAGATGTACTCGGACGTGTTGTACGACGTCACGTGCCACTTGACGCCGTTCAAGACGTACTCGTCGCCGTCGCGTCGCGCCGTCGCCCTGATCGAGTCGACGTCGGAACCCGCGTCCTCCTCCGTGATCGCGTAGCACTCGCGGACCTCGCCGCGGATGCTGGGCACGATCCATCGGTCGAGCTGCTCATCGGAGACGACGTCGGGCGCCCACCCCGGCGGGGTGTGCACGCACCAGCCGAGACCGTTCGTCACCCGACCGATCTGCTCGGAGACGAGGACCTGCTGGAGCGTCGTCATCCCGGTCCCGCCGAGCTCCTTCGGCATGTTCATCGAGTAGAACCCCAGCTCGAGGGCCATCTCGTGATGCCGTTCCCGTACGCCATCGGGTAGTCGGCCCTCGTTCATCTCGGCCTCGACCTCGTGCGGGATCAGTTCCTCGTCGACGAACCGCCGAGCGCGGTCCTGGATCTCGTGCTCCTCGTCGGACAGCGGATACGTGCTCACGGCGAAAGCATATCCCGCGTGTTGAACGGTGATTCAGCGCGGAACGCTACGAGATGAACTCGAGGCGGCTCCGGTTGGCGCGGATCTGCGCGAGCGAGTCCGCGTCGATCTCGTGATCGCGCTCGGGACTGTCGACGTCCGGACCGTCGCCGAACAGCTCACCGGACAGGTACCGCTGACCCGTGTCCGGTATGACCGTCACGATGCGTTCCATCTCCGGGTGCTTCTCCGCCACCTTGAGCGCGGCGGCGACGTTCATGCCGGACGACGGGCCGCACAGCATCCCTTCGTCGCGTGCGAGTCGCCGAGCCATCTCGAGGGAATCCTCGGTCGACACGGTCACGATGCCGTCCAAGCACGAGAGATCGAGGTTCTTGGGGACGATCCCGTCGCCGATCCCGGGAACGCCGTGTTGCCCCCAGCGCTGTTCGGAGATCAGTGGACACTCCGCGGCTTCCACCGCGTACGCCTTCACGCTCGCGTCGCGCTCCTTCAATGCGCGAGCGACGCCGGTGATCCAGCCGCCGGTGCCCTGGGAAGCGACGACTGCGTCGACGCGGCCGTCGAGCTGTTCCCAGATCTCGACGCCGGAGGATTCCTGTGCCTTCGGGTTGTCGGGGTTCTCGAACTCGGCCGGGAAGAAGTAGCGGTCGGGGTCGGCCGCGACGATCTCGCGCATCTTGTCGAACGCGAACTCGATGTCGGTACCGGCGCCCGGGGAGAGCACGAGGTCCGCGCCGTAGGCAGCGATCATCCGCTTGCGTTCGTCGCTCATCCCCTCGGGCATGACGATCACGCACGGGTAGCCCATGATCGCCGCCGTCGCCGCGCAGGCGATGCCCGCGTTGCCCGTCGTGCACTCGATGATCGTCATGCCCGGACGGAGGCGCCCGCGTCGTTCGGCTCGGCGGAGCATCTCGCGGTAGATCCGGTCCTTCACCGATCCCGTGGGGCCGTACCACTCGATCTTGGCGTAGAGCTCGGGACCGCCCTCGGTAACGACGCGCCGCAGCCGGACGAGCGGGGTTCGACCGACTGCGTCGAGCAACGAATCTGCCGGACGCCTGGCGGCGTCCCACTCGGTCGTCACGACCCGGCCTCCCTTCCGGAACCGCGGAAGTGACAAAGTACCTGAACGGCGGTTCAACTCGCCAGCGCGGTTCGGCCGGGCGGCTTCGGCGTTCATGGAGAACTTGGTACCCCCCACCGGTCCGCGGGACACCCGCGGCCGGCCAGCGGCCTCGTCCCGCGGGATGGGCGCGAGCGCTAGGCTCGCCGCTCGAACGATCTCGAAGACGGACATGGACGAGAACGGCCACAGGTACTGGCGCGCGGCAGAGCCGAAACCGGCCTACGACGTCATCGTCGTCGGCGCCGGCGGCCACGGCCTTTCGACCGCGTACTACCTCGCGCGCAACCACGGCATCACCGACGTCTGCGTCGTCGAGAAGGGATGGCTCGGCGGCGGGAACATGGCGCGGAACACGACGATCATCCGGTCGAACTACCTGTTGGACGAATCGGCCGCGATCTACGACCACTCGCTGAAGCTGTGGGAAGGGCTCGAGGAGGACCTGGGCTTCGACCTCCAGTTCAGTCAGCGAGGCGTGCTGAACCTTTCGCACAGCCTCCAGGACGTTCGTTCGTCGATCCGGCGTGTCAACGCGAACCGGTTGAACGGCGTCGACGCGGAGTGGCTGACGGCCGACGAGGTCAAGGAGTTCTGCCCGATCGTGAACGTTTCTCCATCGCTCCGCTATCCGGTCATGGGCGCAACGCTGCAGCGGCGAGGTGGGATCGCACGCCACGACAAGGTCGCGTGGGGGTACGCGACCAGGGCGAGCCAAAGAGGCGTCGACATCGTCGAGCACTGCGAGGTGACGGGTTTCGTGCGCGGCGAAGGTGGACGCATGGAAGGCCTCGAGACGACGCGCGGCACGATTCGAGCGCCGAAGGTCGCGCTCGTCGCCGCCGGGCACACATCCGTGCTCGCGTCGATGGTCGGACTCCGCCTTCCGATCCAGTCGCACCCGCTGCAGGCGCTCGTGTCCGCCCTGTTCGAGCCGGTGCTCGACTGTGTCGTGATGTCGAACGCCGTGCACGTGTACGTGAGCCAGGCCGACAAAGGCGAACTCGTGATGGGCGCGGGGATCGACGCGTACAACGGCTATGGACAGCGCGGTTCGTTCCACGTGATCGAGCACCAGCTGGCCGCGGCCGTCGAGCTGTTCCCCATCTTCGAGCACGCCAAGCTGCTCCGGACGTGGGCCGGCATCGTCGACGTCTGCCCGGATGCGTCGCCGATCATCGGGCCGACGCCGATCGACGGGCTGTTCCTCAACTGCGGATGGGGAACGGGCGGCTTCAAGGCGACGCCCGGGTCCGGATGGGCCTTCGCCGAGACCATCGCGACGGGTGAGCCCAGCGAGCTGGCGAAGCCGTTCGGGCTGGAGCGATTCACGACCGGCGCGCTGATCGACGAGCACGGCGCCGCTGCGGTCGCGCACTGATGCAGGCACGAACGATCCGGAAGCTCGCCCTCGCTCTGCCCGACACGGAGGAGCGGGAGACGTGGGGAACGCCGACGTTCCGTGTGCGCAACAAGATCTTCGCGATGTTCGCCGAGGGCGGTTCGGAGGTCTGGGTGAAATCGACGTTCGACGAGCAGCGCGCGCTCGTCGCGATGGACGAAAGCACGTTCTTCTTCCCGCCATACGTGGGACCGAGCGGATGGGTCGGCGTGCGTTACAGGACCGTCGATCGCGACGAGATGGAGGAGCTCCTCGTCGAGGCGTGGCGGCTCACGGCGCCGAGGCGCCTCGTGCAGTCCTTCGACGAGGAGGCGAGCTGATGCTCCTCGTGCCCTGTCCCTGGTGCGGCCCCCGCGACGAGATCGAGTTTCACTACGGCGGCCAGGCGCGCGTGAACTACCCGGCCGACCCCGACTCACTCTCGGACGAGGAATGGGCCGACTTCCTGTTCATGCGCGACAACCCGAAAGGTGATTTCCGCGAGCGTTGGTATCACACAGCCGGTTGCCGCCGGTGGTTCAACGCGGTCCGCGACACCGCGACGTACGAATTTCG
>CALGFI010000083.1 GCA_937881155.1 uncultured bacterium
CGCAACGTCGCGCGATCGCCGGCTTCTTCGCGGAGACGATGGTCGACCTCGAGGAGGTCCTTCGCGGCACGACGCAGCTTCTCTCGCGCGTGACGCAGTACGCCGGCCTCGCCGTTCCGCCGTCGGGTTCGGACGAGCCGGTCCTTCGCACCGAGTTGGTCGAGGTCGGCAACTCGCTCCTGTTCCTGATCATCGGCCAGCACGGTCGCGTGGACAAGACGATGATCGACCGCCCCGACGGGCTCGAAGATGAAGCGCTGGCGATGCTCGACCGAACGCTGTCGGATCGGTTCCGGGGCAAGACCGTGGCCGACGCACGCGCGGAGGCGCTGAAGGCCGCGCCGACAGCGAAGCCCGCGGAACGCACACTCTTTCTCGCCGCCGCCGACGCTTTCGGCGGGATCCAGACGGGCGCGGGCGCGCACCTCGTGCTCATCGGCGGCGTGGCCAACCTCGCCGACGAGGCGGCGCACTGGCGTCGCGAGACCGTGCGACGCCTGTTCGAGGCGCTCGAACACGAGTCCGAGATGCTCGAGCTCCTCCGCGACGTCACGCTGCAGCAGGACGTGAACGTGACGATCGGGGGCGAGCATCCGCACACCCGCGACTGGGAGGCGTCGATCGTGTCGGCGCCGTTCCGCGCGGGCACGACGGCGCTCGGCACTGTGGGCGTCGTCGGTCCCACCGCGATGGACTACGTCACGGTCATGGCGTCCGTCCGCGCCGTCGCGCGCCGCCTGTCCGAGCTCGCGACGGAGGTCGACGCTTAAGACATGGCGCAGATCCGCGACCTCTACGAGATCCTCGGTGTCGGACGCGATGCGTCGAACGACGACATCAAGAAGGCGTACCGCCGACTCGCGCGGGAGTTCCACCCCGACGTGAACGCCGATCCCGCCGCCGAAGAGCGTTTCAAGGAGATCACCGCGGCGTACGAGATCCTTTCGGATGCCCATCGACGGCAGCAGTACGACCTGTACGGGTCGGGCCGGGGGATCGGGGAGTTTCCGTTCGGCGACGTCGCCGACATCTTCGAGGCGTTCTTCGGCGCCGGCACGTTCGGTCGCAGGCGAACCGCAACGCGCCGCACGAGAACGCACAACGGTGAGGACGTGTTCGCGGAGGCGCGCCTCGCCTTCCGCGAGTCCGTGTTCGGCGTTCGTCGCGAGATCGAGCTCGAACGGCTGGAACCATGCGATCGCTGCGTCGGTATGGGGGCCGAACCGGGAACGTCGCCGCAGCGATGCCGGACGTGTGGAGGCACCGGCCAGGTGCAGGACGTTCGACGGAGCATCTTCGGCACGGTGATGACCGCACACCCCTGCCCGACGTGCGAGGGGACCGGCGAGGAGATCGTCACGGCGTGTGAGCGGTGCGACGGGCGGGGCCGCATCCCAGTCGACACCACGGTGCCGGTCGACATCCCGGCCGGCGTGTCGAACGGGCTCGACCTCCGCGTCCCCGGTGCGGGCCACGCGGGACGGGTGGGCGGTGCTCCCGGCGATCTGTACGTGTCGCTGCGCGTCGACGAGGATCCAGTGTTCGAACGACGCGGGACGGATCTGTTCGCCAGCCTCGATGTTCCGATGGTGCAGGCGGCCCTCGGCGCCGAGGTGGAGATCGACACACTCGACGGAACCGAGCGCGTCGACGTCGATCCCGGGACGCCTTCCGGCACGACGCACCGCCTTCGCGGCAAGGGCGTTCCGAATCTCGGCGGGCGTGGGCGCGGGGACCTGTTCCTCACGCTCCAGGTCACGACGCCGAAGCCGGGTTCGAGGCAGGAGCGGGAGCTGCTCGAGCGCCTAGCCGAGCTGCGCGGGGAGCCGGCGGGCAAGCGGGCGTCCGTGAGAGCCGACCTTCGGCGCCGCGGCTAGTCTCCGGGTCATGAGTCCAGACCGAGACACGGAGTGCATCTTCTGCAAGATCGCCGATCACGAGATTCCGTCGGAGATCGTTCACGAGACCGACACCGTCGTCGCGTTCCGCGACACGAATCCGCAGGCGCCCACACACATCCTCCTGATCCCGCAGGACCACATCGAGGACCTGACGGCGATCACGGACGACCACGGACAGGTGCTGGCGGACATCGTCCACGCGGCCGCTCACCTCGCGCGTGCCGAGGAGATCGACGAGGGTGGATGGCGCCTCGTTTCGAACGTCGGACCAGACGCGGGCCAGTCGGTATTCCACCTGCACTTCCACCTGTTGGGGGGACGGAAGATGTCCTGGCCGCCGGGGTGATCAGGCGAACCGAACGGCGTGGCCGTCCGGGCCCAGGGGTAGAATCCCCATCTTCAGATCGGGTCGTCGGATGACGATCCATTCCGAACGAGGAGGAACGGGGTACCACCCCAGAGACGACCGTTTGGCGGAAGCCACGCAGGTGAAGATCCTGGTCCCGGGAGACCAGAACATGGTCGCTCTCCTCGGCCAGCGCGACGAGCTGTTGAAGCTCGTGGAGGCGGCGTTCGACTCACACATCGTGGTCCGGGGCAACGAGATCACGATCTCCGGACCGCCACGTGAGACCGACCGCGTCGCGCTGCTGTTCGAGGAGCTGATCGAGTTGCTCGACAAGGGGCACGAGCTGACCGCGTCGTCGGTCGGCCGCTCGATCGAGCTCATCAAGGGCGACGAGGCGCGCCCGACGCAGGTGCTGGGCGACCTGCTCCTGACCGGTCGCGGCAAGGGCGTTGCGCCGAAGACGCTGGGGCAGAAGCAGTACGTCGACGCGATCCGCAACGCGACGGTCACGTTCGCCGTCGGACCCGCAGGTACGGGCAAGACATATCTCGCCGTGGCCACTGCCGTTCGCGCGTTGCAAGAGAAGGAGGTGACGCGGCTCATCCTGTCGCGACCCGCCGTCGAGGCGGGCGAGCGGCTCGGGTTCCTTCCCGGAACGCTCTACGAGAAGATCGATCCGTACATGAAGCCGTTGTACGACGCGCTCTTCGAGATGATGGGCGCCGACGCGCTACCGCGACTGATGGAACGCGGCACGATCGAGGTCGCCCCCCTCGCGTTCCTGCGCGGTCGAACGCTGAACGACGCGTTCATCATCCTGGACGAGGCCCAGAACACGACGCCCGAGCAGATGAAGATGTTCCTGACGCGTCTGGGGTTCGGCTCCAAGGCGGTCGTGAACGGCGACGTCACGCAGATCGACCTCCCCGCGGGGCAGACGTCTGGCCTGGTCGTCGTGCAGGACATCCTCACCGGTATCGACGGGATCGAGATCGCGCACCTCGGGGGACGCGACGTCGTCCGTCACAAGATCGTGCAGGACATCGTGGAGGCGTACCGTGTGTTCGGGGAGCGGCGGGCGCGTGCCGATGGCTGACACCAGCCATGCCGCTGACGGCGACGGCCCTCCACTGATCCTGGTGGACGACCGCCAGGACGAGCCGCTCGACGCGGATGCCCTCATCGCGCTGGCGCGAGCGTGTCTCGAAGGCGAAGGCGTCCCGAACGCCGAGCTCTCGGTCTCGTTCGTCGGCGAGGACGAGATGTCCGATCTGCACGAGCGCTACCTCGACGAGCAGGGTCCGACGGACGTGCTGTCGTTTCCGCTCGGCGACGAGGATCCGGAAACGGGCCGACGTGTCCTGGGCGACGTGGTCATCGCGCCGACGGTCGCCGCGCGGAACAACCCGAGCGATCGCGACGGTGAGCTCCGCCTGCTCCTCGTCCACGGCATCCTGCACTTGCTCGGTCACGACCACATGAACGACGCCGACCACGCCGAGATGTGGGCACGCCAGGAGCGCTACGCGTGATCTGGCTGTGGATCCTCGTCCTGGTGCTCGTGCTGTTCGGCTCGATCCTGGCCATCGCGGAAGCGTCGCTCACGCGCATGAGCCGCGTCCGCGCGCTCGCGCTGGTCGAGGAGGGGCGCCGCAACGCCGTCCTCCTGGAGCGGATCGAGGCCGACCCGCCCCGGTTCTTGAACGCGATCTACCTGGCGGTGATGTTCTGCCAGAACGGCTCGGCGATCCTGGTGGCGATCATCGCCGAGCGGACGTTCGGCGGTGTGGGGATCACGCTGATCTCGGTGGGCTTCACGCTCCTGTACTTCGTCATCGTCGAGGCGATGAGCAAGACATTCGCGGTGATGCATTCGGACCGCGCCGCGCTCGCCGTCGCGCCGCTCGTGTGGTTCCTCGGCCGCCTTCTTGCCCTTCCGACGCGCGCGCTGATCGGTATCGCGAACGTCCTGCTTCCCGGTCGCGGACTGAAGGAAGGTCCGTTCGTGTCGGAAGCCGAACTGCGCTCGATGGCGGAAGTCGGCCACGAGGAGGGCACGATCCAGCGCGACGAGAAGGAGCTGATCCACTCGATCTTCGAGTTCGGCGACACGATCGTCCGCGAGGTGATGGTGCCGCGCCCGGACATCGAGGCGATCGAGGCCGACAAGACGCTCCGCGACGTCCAGGCGCTTGTCCTTCAGCACGGGTACTCGCGGATACCGGTATTCGACACCGACCTCGACAACGTTGTCGGTGTCGTCTACGCGAAGGACGTCCTCAAGGCGCTCCATCAGGGCAAGCACGACATGCCGCTCTCCGACGTCGTGCGCCAGGCGCGGTTCGTCCCCGAGTCGAAGAGGGTCGCGGACCTGCTGCGCGACATGCAGAAGGAGAAGTTCCACATCGCGCTGGTCACCGACGAGTACGGGAGCGTCTCCGGACTGGTGACGCTGGAGGACCTGCTCGAGGAGCTCGTCGGTGAGATCGCGGACGAGTACGACACCGAGGAGCCCGAGATCGAGCAGGTTTCCGACGGCGTCTTCCGCGTCGACGGGAAGATGCCGATCGACGAGGTCAACGAGATCCTCGACATCGAGCTGCCCGACGAGGAATGGGACACGGTCGGCGGCCTGTTGCTCGGACTGATGGGCGAGATCCCCGACGAGGGAGACGCCGTCGACTTCCAAGGCGTGACGTTCACGGCCGAGCGCGTGAACGGGCGCCGCATCGCCAAGGTGTTGATCAATCGGCCGCCGAGCGAAGAGCCGGTGGCGACGGCGGGGGCGAAGTGATCTCGAACGAGCAGATCGACGAGCTTGTCGCGGCGGCTCGAAGCGCGAAGGAACGCGCGTACGCCCCGTACAGCAGGTTCCGCGTCGGCGCGGCGGTCCTGGTCGGCGGCCGAATCTTCGTCGGGGCGAACATCGAGAACGCGTCGTACCCGCTCAGCGTGTGCGCTGAACGGAACGCCGTGGCCGCAGCCGTCATCGCCGGTGAGCGGCGGATCGATGCCGTGGCCGTGTCGACCGACGAGAGCGAGCCGACACCGCCGTGCGGTGGCTGCCGGCAGGTGCTGAACGAGTTCGGCCCGGCGATGCGCGTGATCTCCGAGGGAGCGGACGCCAAGCGGGCGGACTGGTCGCTCTCGGAGCTGCTCCCGCACGCGTTCGGGCCGGAGGATCTCGGCGTCGATCGGCCGACCTAGGCAACCGGCTCGTATACGCTCGTCGAGATGGGCCATCGCAGCGGACTCGTCGCCGTCGTTGGCCGCCCCAACGTCGGCAAGTCGTCGATCGTGAACGCGCTGGTTGGCCGCAAGGTTGCCATCGTCTCCGACAAGCCCCAGACGACCCGCCGTGACGCTCGGGCGATCCTCACGACCGACAGCTGTCAGATCGTCTTCACCGATACACCCGGGTTCCACAAGCCGAAGACGTTGCTCGGCGCGCGGCTGAACGAGCGCGTCGGCGAGGCGACACAGGGCGTCGACGCGATCGTCATGGTCGTCGACGCGCATGCCGGCGCCGGCAGCGGCGACGAGTTCGTCTACGAGCAGAAGGTCAGACCTACCGGCGCGCCCGCGCTCTGCGCCGTGAACAAGATCGATCTGTTGCGGAGACACGGCGAGGTGCCACAGCTGCAGGCGGCCGCCGATCTGGGCGCGTTCGACGAGATCGTGCCCACGTCGGCGAGGACCGGGCGGGGGATCGGCGTCCTGCTCGACCTCCTCGTCGAACGGATGCCGGAGGGGCCCCCGCTGTACCCGGAGAACGCCGAGACCGACCAGCCGCTCGAGATTCGGTTGGCGGAGATCGTCCGGGAGAAGGCGCTCGGCGTGACCCGGCAGGAGGTGCCGCACTCGATCGCGGTCGTCGTTGAGGAGCTCGACGCGGACGATTCGCTCACCAAGGTCCACGCGTCGCTCATCGTCGAGCGTGATTCACAGAAGGGGATCGTGATCGGCAAGGGCGGCTCGACGCTGAAGACCATCGGCTCTCGAGCGCGAGAGGAGATGGAGCTCGTGCTCGGCGGCAAGGTGTTCCTCGATCTTCGGGTGAAGGTCCTCAAGGAGTGGCAGCGCGACCCCAAGGCCCTCCAGCGCCTCGGGTTCTGACCGACCCTTTTGTCGACTCTCTCAACCCTTGTACGCGATCCGGATGTCGTCTCGTGCGCTCGTCATGGCGCGGAACACTGTGCCGAACAGCACGGCCAGGAACGCGAGGGTGAGCACGCGCATCCCGTCTGGGGCGTCGGTCGATCCCAGCAAGAGCCACGCGAGAGCGCAGGCGAGCAGACCGTTCCCCATCTTCGCCCCGATGCCGATCGCGATCTGCTCCGATCGAGCGTCACTCGCGTGCCACAGGACTCGCAGCATCCACAGGATCGCGGCCGCGAACAGCGCCACGACCACTCCCAACCCCGGATGCGGCCCGAGCGCGAAGACGAGTAGCGCACATCCGAGCAGGACAGCCACCAGGCTGACCGCACACGTTGCCGTCTTCCCGTGCGCCAGCAGGAGCGTCGGCTTGCCGAAGGCCGCATCGCCCTCGCGGTCTCGAAAGTCCTTCAGGTTGATCCTGGCGACGAACAGCATGTACAGCGCGGCGGCAAGCAGTCCGTCCGTCGTATCGATCCTTCCGCCCGCGGCAAGCATGCCGAGTCCGTACGGCACGAGCACGTATGCGACGGCGAGGACGGCCGGCGCGGCCCACGTCCGATAGGCGAGCCGTATGGGGCGCAACGAGTACGAATACCCGATCGCGAGCGAGGCCACCGTGAGCCCCAAGGTCGGTACGCCCGCGAGCGCGGCGGCGATGATGGCGACGGGAGCGGCAACGGCATTCGTCCGCCACAGGTCGCGTTCGCTCGCGTCGCCCGTCACGAGCGGTCGGCCCGCGTCGAGCGGGTGGTTGATGCGATCGATGTCTTGGTCGGCCACGTCGTTCACCGTCGTTGCCACCACATAGCTCGCGCCGAGCGCTACCGCCGTGAGGAGCAGGCTCACGGTCGGCCGGATGGGACCCTGCGCCGCCGCGCCGAGCAGGAGGAACGCCCAGAGCGTGACGGCGACCCGCCAGCGGAGCATCCGAATGAAGAGGTGAGCGGTTCGCGTCACTTGGGCACCACCGTCCGAAGCGGCCAGATGGAGGCGAGCACCAGCACGTACGCGATCCAGAGCACGTGGTACAGCGCCAGGAACGCGAATCCCAGCCAGAACAGGCTGACGACGGCTCCGACGTCGGCGAGGAGCTGCGGCGAGACGGCGATACGCCGAAACGTCCAACCGATGAGCGTGGCGGCGATCGCCAGCACAAGCGCGACGAGACCCGCGACGCCCGATGTGAAGACGAAGTCGAGGTACTGGAGCGGCGCAAGGAGGATGACGAACAGGAT